>NZ_KB235922.1:900000-1175801 GCF_000332195.1 Pleurocapsa sp. PCC 7319 | reverse complement strand
ATAGTCTCTGCCTGAACCACTAAAGTTAGTCACAGTACCATTAGCAATGGTGAGATCTGTGTCATCAAAGTCACTGGTATCTTCACTAAAGGTAGCGGTAACGGTGAAGGGAGCATTAGTAGGATCGGGACTGGAGCTAGCGAGAGTGACCGTGGGAGGAGTTGGATCGTAAGTACGAGTAAGTTGAGCGGCGGCAGTATTGTTATTACCCGCAGCATCGGTCGCCACGTTATCGGCGATATCCACTGTGACATTACCATCGGCAGTAGGAGTCACATCAAAGGTATAGTCTCTGCCTGAACCACTAAAGTTAGTCACAGTACCATTAGTAATGGTGAGATCTGTGTCATCAAAGTCACTGGTATCTTCACTAAAGGTAGCGGTAACGGTGAAGGGAGCATTAGTAGGATCGGGACTGGAGCTACCGAGAGTGACCGTGGGAGGAGTTGGATCGTAAGTACGAGTAAGTTGAGCGGCGGCAGTATTGTTATTCCCCGCAGCATCGGTCGCCACGTTATCGGCGATATCCACTGTGACATTACCATCGGCGGTAGGAGTCACATCAAAGGTATAGTCTGTGCCCGAGCCTTTAAAGTTACTTACAGTACCATTAGTAATGGTGAGATCTGTTACATCAAAGTCGCTGGTATTTTCACTAAAGGTAGCGGTAACGGTGAAGGGAGCATTTGTAGGATCGGAACTGGCGCTAGTGAGAGAGACCGTGGGAGGAGTTTGATCGTAAGTACGGCTGAGTTGAGTGGCGGCAGTATTTTTATTACCCGCAGCATCGGTCGCCACGTTATCAGCGATATCCACCGTGACATTGCCATCGGCGGTAGGAGTCACGTCAAAGGTATAAAATGTTCCCGAGCCTTTAAAGTTACTTACAGCACCGTTAGCGATGGCGAGATCGTTTACATTAAAGTCGCTGGTATTTTCACTAAAGATAGCGGCAACCAAGAAGGAAGCATTCGTAGGATTGGGACTACTACTCCTGAGAGAGACCGTGGGAGGAGTTTGATCGTAAGTACGGCTGAGTTGAGCGGCGGCAGTATTGTTATTACCCGCAGCATCGGTCGCCACCTTATCAGCGATATCCACTGTGACATTACCATCGGAGGTAGGAGTCACATCAAAGGTATAGAATGTTCCCGAGCCTTTAAAGTTACTCACAGTACCATTATTAATGGTGAGATCTGTTTCATCAAAGTCGCTGGTATTTTCACTAAAACTAGCGGCAACTGAGAAGAAAGCATTAGTAAGATTGGGACTGCTACTCAAGAGAGAGACTACTAGCTTCGCTTGTTCAATGGCAACTAACTCATCATTGACTACTACCACTGATGCATCATCCTCTTGATGCAAGGACTCTAACTGCTCCTCTTTCAACTCGACTCTGCGAACCAACGCAGAGAAGATCGCCCCTTCATCACCCAAACTGTCTCTCCGATTAAGTCGACTATCCACTCCATGACCAATTTCCTCCAACAGCACCGCCACTAATTGTTTCGCTGTAGCCGACTGCACAAACTCCAGAGAAAGATAGATGCGATCCTGCTCCTTAGCATATGCACCCAATGCGCCATTTAGCTCCGCAGCTGAGAGTATCTCAATGACGGGCAAGTCACTAAAATCTTCCTCCAACCATTGCTGACGCAGTTTCTCTGCCACAGTAGAGTCGTAACTCCCGCCAAAGGCAATCCTCAAAGTGGACAAAAATACATCTTCATCAGCAGCCAGTTCTCTCAATAGGACTTGAGATGTTATTAAGTTATTTTGTAGCTGAGTGATAGAACTCGGCACTCCAATTATATTTTCTGCCCCAATAAGAGAAATATCAGCTTGATTACTATCATTAATTCTATTGAGATTCGATAATGCAAATTTTGCGGTAATCATAATTATATTGCTTTGATAATTCAAATACTTTTGTATTTTTCTCTTTTCACGAATAGGGAATTCAACAAATTATTGACTTTTTTAGAGTTGATCAACTTTATCAATAAGCTTTTAATAAAATATATTCAGGTCAATTGTCAATGATTTAGTGTAGTAAACCTATATTTAAATATTATTTAAATTACATATTAAATGGCATCATTAAATATACTTAGATTTCATATTTTATAATTAATTAACCAGTTTTTATGAAATTCCAAGATGACGGTGTCAATGAGTTTTAATATACTAAACAAGCCTTTGAAAGTGTCATATTTACTATTAGCAGAAAGGGCAATGATTGAAACAAACTTAGTTGAAGAATTACGGTTAAATATTTAAGTTTAATTCTGAATCCAGTAGTAACGGGAAGAACAGTTAGGCGATCGCTATAATCAAGAAGATTCTGGCAGGTCTAAGCTGAAATCAGTTGATTGAATTAGGTTCATTTCCGCAGCAGCAAATTTTTGGAAAGCTTGATCTGCTTGGAAGATAAAATCGATAACTCCAGGTATCACTTCAGGAGACATACAGTTTTGTAATAAATAGATTTTTTGCCTAAGATGCGATCGCTCTTGCTCTGTTCTTAAGTCTGAGATTTTCTCAGACAGGGCGGTGCGCTTTCCCAGTCTTAATAGAGTAATTAGTGCGAAACATCAGTTATTAATTAATTCAGAAGTTACCATTTTGGGGAGCTAGCAATCAAAGCCTCAGCTTGTTCTTGATTAAGAGGTTTAGAGAAGAAGAAACCTTGTCCATATTCACATTGCAGTAATCTGAGTTGAGCTAATTGAGAGGTAGTTTCAATCCCTTCTGCAATCACATCCATATCTAACATATGAGCTAAGGTAATAATCGCTTTCACAATTGCTGAATTATCCCCATCTGCTTGCATTTGACTCACAAAAGAACGGTCTATTTTAATTGTATCTACTGGGAAACGGTGTAAATAGCTTAAAGAAGAATATCCTGTGCCAAAATCATCGATACTAAACTGAATTTGTCTTTTTCTCAGGTTTAAAATAATTTCGGTAACAGTCTCCAGATTATCGATTAGAATACTCTCGGTAATTTCTAGCTTTAAAAATTTACCTTCTAAGCCAGTTTCCTTAAGAACGCTGTCAATTTCTTCAATTAAATGTGGCTCGCGGAATTGTTGACCAGAAAGATTAACGCTCATGCGGATCGGTGGATGATCGGGATATTTTAGCTGCCAATTGCGGGCAGTTTGGCAGGCTTCTCGTAATAACCAACTACCCAAAGGCACAATTAAACCTGTTTCTTCACACAGGGGAATAAAATTGTCTGGTTTAATGTAACCTTTAGTGGGATGTTTCCATCTGACCAGTGCTTCAAAAGCAGATAAAATACCCAATTGTAATGAAGTGATTGGCTGATAATAAACTTCAAATTCTTGTCGTTCTAGGGCTCGTCTCAAGTCGGTTTCTAATTCTAATCTTTGTAAAGCGCGATCGCGCAGAGAACAATCAAAGACTTCATAACGGGCTTTCCCTTGTTCTTTAGCACTATACATAGTAAGATCGGCATCCCGCAAAATATCCTGCGGTGTTTCATATCCTTGAGAAGAGAGAGCAATACCAATGCTAGCGGAAGTAAATAGCTCGTAACCTTCGATGTTAAAGGGGAAGGTTAGAGTTTGATAGATGCTTTCGGCAACAAGAGTGGCTTCAGACTTGCTCGAAATATTTTCTAACAGGATGGTAAATTCATCACCGCCCAAGCGAGCTACAGTATCTGTGGGAGCAACAGATTTTTCTAAACGAGAGGCAATTTCGATCAGGAGCTTATCTCCTATCAAATGACCAACACTATCGTTAACTACTTTAAAACGGTCAAGATCTAAAAATAAAACTGCAAACAAGTAATTTTCCTGATTTTGACTTCTTTTAAGCTGTCGCTCTAAACGATCCATGAATAAAGCCCGATTAGGCAATCCAGTAAGAGCATCATGAAGAGCATCATGAAGTAATTGCTTCTCCATATATTTACGTTCGGTAATATCCACGATTTGATTGTTAAAATGCAATGGTTTGCCCTCAGCATCACGTACAATCACTACTTTTAAGAGGGTATCAACTATACGACCATCTTTTGCCAGATAACGTTTTTCGATTTGGAAGTCCGACTCTTCACCCTGGATTAATTTATCTTCCAGGGCTCGATGTTTTTGACAATCTTCTGGATGACTAATTTCGGCAAAAGATAATTTGAGTAATTCTTCTTGGGTATATCCGAGAGCATCGCATAAAGCTTGATTTACCCGTTGAAATTCACCTGTAAGAGTACTAATTGCCATGCCAATCGGAGCCATTTCAAAGGTGAGACGAAATTGTTCTTCGCTTTTTTTAAGTGCTTCTTCGGCTTCTCGACGCTTAGTTATATCCTCGGCAATGCCCACAAAGCGATTAACTTTACCCATAACATCTGTCACCGGAAAAGCTCGCACCCTGACCCAACAAATTGACTGATCGGGGCGAATGATGCGATATTCTTCTTCAAAATCATCCCCTGTTCTAAATTGGGTTTCAATAGTAGCGATCGCTCTATAAGAATCTTCAGGATGAATCGCAAATAACCAAGACTGAGGATCTTCATATAAACTTTGGCAGGTGCGACCCCAGACTTTTTCGTAGGTAGGGCTAATATATAGTATTTCGTCTGTCTTGGCTGAAATGACAAAAAAAACTTCTCGAACATTTTCTGCAATCTGGCGAAAACGCTCTTCTCTTTCAGTTAATTCTTGAAATTTTGTTCTCAGTTGTTGATTTTCGGCTAATACTATTTCTACTCGGTTTAAGAGAGAATTTTGCTGCTGCAAAATCTCTGCTAGTTCCTGATTAGGCATCCCAATGGTTACAATCGCGGGTATTACTTCCCTATCATGCCCAAATTGTTCAGGCAAGTAACATTAGCCTTGAAAGGATTACTGATTACTGATTACTGATTACTGATCCAAGTTTTTATTACTTTGCCTTGAATTTGTTGGTTGTAATAAGGAGTATTAGCCGCAGGAGATTTTAGGTTATCTTGATTGACCAACCAAGTTTGTTGAGGATCGAAGAGAACTAAATCTGCTACTTGTTCAGGAGCGATCGCTTTAGGTTCTTGGTGTAAACATCGGCGAGGACGACTACTCAAAGCTTGCCATAATTCTAAGACTGATAATTTGCCTGATGCCACTAATCCTTGCCATAACAAAGGTAGAGCCAGTTCCAAACCCATTACCCCTGGTGGAGCTAGGGCAAAGGGAACAGTTTTTTCTTCATAAGTAAAAGCTTGGTGATCGATAGCGATCGCATCAATAATTCCTTGTTTTAAACCCTCAATTAATGCCGTTTGATCTGCTCGATCACCTAATGGCGGGTCAAGGCGTAAATTAGGATCGTAGCTTTCTACAGAGTCACTGTCCCACAATAAGTGCATCCAGGTAGTACTGGCAGTTACGGGAACACCTCTTGCTTTGGCATCGGCGATTAGCTCTACTCCTCTTTTAGTCGAGACTCGCATAATATGGATTGGAGTGGGAATTTCAGCCACGATTTCTAAGACCGCCGCAATAATTGCGGCCTCAGAATAACTAGGATTTCCTGACATACCATAGCGAATAGAAGCTAAACCTTCTCGGACTACTCCATCCCCAGTTAATTCATTTTGATTTAAAGCGATCGCTAGAGGTTTTTGCCAAGGCTGAACATATTCTAATACCTGCTTGAGTAGATTTAAATTGACCAAATTATACTGGTCGCTAAAACCAATTACCCCTGATTTCATTTCCCCTAGTTGGTTCATCTTTTTAACCGCTGCACCGGGAGAAATTGCTCCCCAAAAATTTAATTGAGATAACTGTTGCTCAGAACGATTAAAGTGCTGATTTTTATGAGTAATAGCAGCTACAATATCGGCGTTGTCAATCCGAGGAACAGTATCTGGTAAGATCCCGACCTGAGTAAAACCGCCCGCCGCCGCCCCATGAGCTAAATCTAATAAGGTCTCTCTGGTTTCATTTCCTGGCTCTCCACTGTGGCTATATAAGTCTACCAATCCCGTTCCTAAAATTAGGTTATTCCCTGGAAAGATTTGAGTTGGAGACGGATAATCCGTGATTTGTTCGGCGATCGCATTAATTTTTCCCTCAACAATTAATATATCAGCCAAGCGATCCAGTTTTTGATTGGGGTCAATTACTCTTACCTGTTGCAGTAATTCCATCAGATTTCCTCCAAGGGTACTGCGACCATAGCACCACGACACTTTCTATAACAGGGGAAACCCCCGCAACGAAGTGTATTGAGTATGTAGTGCTTGGTCCTAGGCAGCAAGAGCTTTATGCGGGGGAACCCCGCCAACACTTTGCTTTTGGGATTGGGGAGCGAGGTCTTCAGTATAATAGTTTGATTAACTAAAATGCGTTGACCTAACTTAAGTACAGGTGAAATACCTGAGACACAACCGCTTATGCAGCCCTCTGTAATGGAGAACGGGCGACAGTCAGGGGTCTGAAATAGATACTGGTTAGTGAGTAAATTAAACATAAGTTGATAGAAAAAAAGTAGCTTCAAGTCTTTCGGGATGAGAAAGTAGGGTTGCCTTGACAGTGCCAGCATGACACCGTAATTGGTGTGTCCGTAGAGTCGCGTATTCTGAATCGCATTCAGAATAATTTGAGCGACGTAGAATCTTCTACCTTCAAGATTCTGCAACTATAGCGTTAGCTTAGTTGTAGAGTATGTCAATCTCTCCTTTGCTTTTTAGCTAACAATTAGTTGACATCATGTACTGCAGATAACCATAATAGTAGTTTGTGTAAACTTTAGCTTGTAAATAAACCCTTGGCTAATGTTATCGTGATCGGCGCCCAATGGGGTGACGAAGGAAAAGGAAAAATAACCGATCTACTTAGTCGCTCGGCAGATGTCGTGGTACGCTCCCAAGGCGGAGTTAATGCAGGGCACACCGTTGTTGTAGCTGGACAAACTTTTAAATTGCACTTGATTCCCTCGGGAATTCTCTATCCGAATACGGAATGTATTATCGGTTCGGGAACAGTAATCGACCCTCAAGTGTTAATCGAAGAAATAAAACAGCTAAAAGCTTTAGGAGTGACAGTAGATAACTTATATATATCCCAAACGGCTCACATTACTATGCCTTATCATCGCAAGATCGATCAAGCATCAGAAGAAAGTCGCGGAGAATATAAAATTGGCACTACAGGCAGGGGAATCGGACCCACATATGCCGATAAATCAGAAAGAACTGGCATTCGGGTATTAGATTTAATGAACCCCGAACATCTACATAAGCAACTTGGCTGGACGATTAATTATAAAAACGCAATTTTAGAAAAATTATATAATTTACCTCCTTTAGATTCAGAGAAAGTAATTAAAGAGTATCTAAAATACGCTGAGTTTTTACGTCCCTATGTAGTAGACAGTTCTCTTAAAATTTATAAAGCAGTACAAGAGAAAAAAAATATTCTGTTTGAAGGAGCACAGGGAACCTTACTAGATTTAGACCATGGTACCTATCCTTATGTTACTTCTTCTAACCCGATCGCAGGTGGAGCTTGTGTGGGAGCAGGAGTTGGACCCACTACCATAGACCGAGTAATTGGTGTGGCAAAAGCTTATACAACTCGTGTTGGAGAAGGTCCTTTCCCCACCGAGTTAAATGATAGTGTAGGTCAGAAATTAGGGGATTTAGGAGCAGAATTTGGTACCACTACCGGTCGTCGCCGTCGCTGCGGTTGGTTTGATGCGGTGATTGGTCGCTATGCAGTGAGAATTAACGGTTTAGACTGCCTCGCAGTGACTAAGTTAGATGTACTAGATGACTTGGAAGAAATCAAAGTCTGTGTGGCTTACGAAATTGATGGCCAAACCTGCGATCATTTTCCGACTAATGCTAGTCACTTTGCTAACTGCAAACCAATTTATAAAACTCTTCCTGGCTGGCAAAAATCCACGACTGCTTGCCGTTCTCTAGCGGACCTGCCTCAAGAAGCTTTAAACTATCTCAAGTTTATGGCAGAAATAATGGAAGTTCCGATTGCTATTGTTTCTGTAGGTCCAAGTCGCGATCAGACTATTATTGTCGAAGATCCAATTCACGGTCCCAAACGAGCATTGCTAGATGCGGATGGTACTCCCATCGGCGTATCCTAACTAATGCTATCTAGAGAAAATTTTAATTCAATTTTCAACCATCTTAGTTACTACCAAACCAATTAAACTTTATGAATATCACAGTTGAATGTAAAACTAGACCAGAAGGGAGTAAGCCCAGAGCATTACGTCGCGAAGGACTTATCCCCGCTGCTTTATACGGTCATGATGGAGCTAATTCCATATCCCTAACTATTCCAGCTAAGGAAGCTCAGATATTGCTTAGAAATGCAGCGATCAACAACACTTTAGTTGATGTTAAGATTCCAGATATTTCTTGGCAAGGCAAGGCGTTAATTAGGGAAGTACAAGCTCATCCCTGGAAAAGAACTCTCAATCATCTCAGTTTCTTTACCGTTTCCGCCAAGCAACAGGTGGAGATCGTTGTTCCTGTCGTACTGCTAGGTAAAGCAGCTGGTAGCAAGGAAGGGGGGATTGTTGAACAAATTATGACTGAATTAAATATTTTGTGTGCTGCCGATAGTATTCCTGAATCCATTGAAATTGATGTTACCAATTTTGAAATTGGTAGTCTTCTACACTTAGGAGAAGTAGTAGTACCAGAAGGGGTTACTATCCTCGACGATCCAGAACGAACCGTTATTTCTGTTGTTTTACCAGCGAAGCCTGTTACCGAGACTGAAGAGATGGGAGTAACAGAAGTAATAGAACAATCAGCAGAATCAGTAATAGCGTCTGAATAAACTCAAAATTAGCTTTTGAGCTAAAGGTTTGATATCTAATTAATAGCCTACTATGGGTAATAATTACCAGGAATACTAGACATTCCTGGTTTTTGTTATTGACGACAATCAACTTTGTTTAATTCTTTAATAATAGAAATGAAAGAATAAGCTGTTCCCGATTCCCGATTGCTCATTCCCTCTCTCAAAACTAGTCAATTTTGGACTTATCGAACTCACGTTTGTTTCAGTTCTTAGCTCACAGACTGATGTACAATCAAACGATTACCTGTTGGATCGTAGGCATAAATCTCTTTACCATGAGAAGCTTCAATTATCTTTCCTGGTGGAGGATAACCCATCTCAGTCAAAGTGGCGATCGCTTGATCTAAATCCTCAACTTCTAGGCAAATGCTTATACTACTACCTAAATTATGAAACTCAGCTTGATGCTCTGGTTTGGGTTTAAAAATACCGATACGTAGGTTTTTTAATTTAAATTCAGCATAAACTAATGGACGATAAATATTTGGTTTTTGTTGTAACAGCTGACTATAAAAATCAACCAAATACTGAATATCATTGGTACCAATAGTAATAAAAATAGACGAATAATCAAAACTCATTAAATCTTTAAATTTACAAACAAAAACTTTTTTATATCTGATAAAATGCAGTTACATTATCAACACTATTTATAACAAACTATAACCAAATAAAACTTCAAATAAGTCATCATTTCCTAACATTTTAATTAAATATTTGTTGAATATTACAAAGTCTAATTTTAATAGCAGTAATACCTAAACTAAATTAAAGATCATTATATATTCAGTGGATATATTTAGTGGTATTTAGATATATTAAATACGCCTAAGATCGATAATTTAGTAGTTTAATGAGATACAAAAGTGTACTTGACTAGTAGGCGCATAAGTATATATAATCTTTTTTCTAAAATAGTAATTTAATATATATATTAGTGATGCATGATACTGCTATTTCCTGTAAAAACACTTATTGTTCCGTGTAAACACTGATGTTGAGCTTTTTAATTAGTTCTATATTTTTAAATACCAACTTGGCTTAATATATATTTATTCAAATGATCACAGTCTTAATAGTAGATGATCAAAAAACCGTTCAAGAAATTCTGAGAAGTCACCTAGAGTCCGAATCAAGCCTAGAGATAATTGGTTGTGCTGGTGATGGTCAGGAAGCATTAGATCAGGTTAAGATGCATCGACCCGACATTGTTTTGATGGACATTGAAATGCCCATATTAGATGGTTTAACAGCTACTAAAATTATTTCAGAACAGTTTATTGATACCAAGGTGTTAATTATTAGTGTTCACAACGAGGATGCATATCTAAATACGGCTTTACAAGTCGGTGCTAAAGGATATCTCTTAAAAAACACCCCTGCTAAAGAAATGGTTAATGCAATTTATTCTGCTTACAAAGGGTATTTTCAGTTAGGACCCGGACTACTAGAAAATTATCTTCATAATGCTAGTAAATCACAGTTTGACTCTCAAGAGCTGGAACAATTAAAATCGATAATGCTTAAGCAGTCTCAGGTGTTAGAGAACTTAGGAGGCGAATCTAGCACGCAGACTAAAAGTCGTACTCATTATAGTAATGGAAGACACAGAAGAACTAGCTCTAGCAGAGATCATTTGGCAGATAAATATGCAAGTTTAGAAAAGCAACTTTACTATCTTAGTAATCGTGTAGATTACTTAACCAGAAGGATTAACTTTCTGCAGCAATTTGGTGTTTTAGTAATCTTGGGATTTTTAACTCTAGGAACATTACTAGCATATTTCACATCGTAAGTAAAATCTATATTTCTCCGATTAACTATTAATAAGCATTTTACTGCTTGTTTAACTAGTAGGTGTAACTGAAATTTGCTGACCCTGGATGGAATAATTTAAGAGTTCTATAGGATGTAATAAACTAATTGTGGAATTTTTTTCTTCTAAATGTTTTTTAATTTGTAGAGAACAACCGGGATTAGGAGAGGCAATTAAACTTGCCCCAGTATTTAATAAATTACGCACTTTTTGCTTTCCTAATTCATCAGCTGTTTCTGGTTGCAACATATTGTAGATTCCTGCGCTACCACAGCATAAGCTGGCATCAATAGGTTCTCTCAATTTTACACCAGGAATTTTTTTCAATAATTGGCGAGGTTGTAAACTAATTTTTTGCCCATGCAACAGATGACAAGCATCTTGATAGACAACGTTTAATTCTCCCGAAGTTAAAGGATGCAGTTTGGCGGTGAATTCTATGGCTGATAAAAATTCTTGAACATCTTGGACTTTGTTGGAGAATTCTTGAGCTTTATCTTTGTATTCTGGATCATCACCTAAGATATGACTATATTCTTTGAGGGTATGTCCACAGCCAGCAGCATTAATAATAATCGCATCAAGATCCCGATCTATAAAGCTATCAATCATCTGTCTGGCTAGAGTTTGTGCTTGGGCTTCTTGTCCTTGGTGGGCAGGTAAAGCAGCACAGCAGCCTTGACTCTGAGGAATCACTACCTCACAACCATTGGCAGTTAAGACCTTGACGGTAGCTTCATTAACATCAGAAAAGAATAGTCGCTGGACACAGCCTAAAATCATGCCCACACGATAACGTTTTTCACCTTGAGCGGGTATGGTCTCAGGTAAATTATCTTGCCAGGAATCTGCTGAAATGGCAGGTAAGATCGACTCCATCGCTGCGATGCGGGGAGTTAGTTTTTTAAGTATTCCTGTATCGCGTACTAGCCTTTGTAAGCCAGATTTTTGATATAGCCACAACGGGGGTAGTAGCTTGCGTAAACGATGAGGATAAGGAAATAAATTAAATATTAGAGTCCTAATCAATTTATCGGACAAACTGCGGGGCTGATTTCTTTCGATTTGAGGGCGAGTAGCAGCAATTAATTGGTCGTATTGCACTCCCGAAGGACAGGTAGTCACACAAGCAAGACAACCCAGGCAAGAATCAAAATGTGACGAAGTAGCTACATCTATTTTTGCCTCACCCTTATTAATGGCATCCATTAAATAGATTCTGCCTCTAGGAGAATCCATTTCTTTGCCAATTACTCGATAACTGGGACAAGTAGCAAGGCAAAAACCACAGTGAACACAAGTATCAATCAATTCTGACTTGGGAGGATTCTTAGCATCAAAATTAGTCATTTATAGTAGGTTTTAAATTTTACTTAGAAGTCGATCAAGATACTTTCTAACAAGGTTTATGTAACTTAATTTATGGCACTAAAAAGCGACCGGGATTGAAAATATTTTGTGGATCAAACTGGTTTTTGATTGCTTCCATAGTTTTAAGTGCATTGCCTTTATATCCCCAGATATTTAGTTGTTGTTTGAGTGATTTAGGTGACTCAAAAATGGTTAAAAAGCCATAGTTTTGTTGACAATACGATCGCATGTCTAAAATAGTTTTACTATCTGAATTTT
This sequence comes from Pleurocapsa sp. PCC 7319, assembly GCF_000332195.1. Classification (NCBI taxonomy): domain Bacteria; kingdom Bacillati; phylum Cyanobacteriota; class Cyanophyceae; order Pleurocapsales; family Pleurocapsaceae; genus Pleurocapsa; species Pleurocapsa sp. PCC 7319. Next base: position 1,163,502 of record NZ_KB235922.1, on the reverse strand, counting down.
TAAGCTGTATATTTCCAATACCGCTACTAGCATGAATTCTGCAAGCAATATCTTGATTGATAACCTGTTTTAATTGTAGAAAATTTATGGCAGTGTTTGGAGCAATACCCATTTTACAAGTAGTAGCAGAGTCCGAATCAGGAATGCTGGTTATGGCAGCGCATTTTTGCCATAAGTCCACTTCCGCTTGATCTCGATAATCATTAGCCCTTAAGTTTAGTTGTCTAGCGATCGCCTTTACCTGTTCTATTTGTTGCTCGATACTTTCGGGAATAGTTTGCCAGCGTATGATTAAACCAACTTCGGGATCTAATCCTAGTTCTTGAACTACTGAGGCCGAGAGTAAATCCATTGCCGTTGGAGTTAAGCCAGAATTACGAATGGTTTGACTAGCTTGACCAATCTGCTTTGCTTCCCCCGTTAAGAGTAGAGTCTGAGAGGTGGCAATTAAAGGATAGGTACGAAAAGTTAGTTGAGTAATCAAACCTAAAGTACCGTAAGCCCCTGTGAATAATTTCATCAGGTCATAACCAGCAACGTTTTTAACAACTCTGCCCCCGGCTTTGGCAATTTCACCATCAGAACGGACAAAAGATAATCCCAATAATAAATCTCGAATTCCACCGTAACGCTGCCGCCAACTGCCTGTATCTGCTGTAGAAACTATTCCACCAAGGGTAGCTGTCTCAGGATAGTTAGGATTGATCGGTAAAAATTGATTATGCGATCGCAATCTAGATTGTAGATCGGCTAGTTTCATTCCTGCTTCTACAGTGACCGTTAAGTCTCCTACGGCATGTTCAATCAGGCGATCGCATTTTTGCGTACTAATTACTAACTGAATATCATGGCTTAGATTACCCCAGTTTAATTTACTCCCATTACCGCAGATTAAAATACGCCATTGCTGTTGAGATGCTGGTTTAACTAACTTAGCTATTTCCTCTACTGTTCTAGGAAATACTAGATATATTGGCTGATTAGATTGTTCTATTGCCTGGTTGATTTTTCTCTGCCAATAGACATCAGCATCACTCAATTCAACCAGTTTTGTATTACTATCGATCAGAGACTTTAGTTCGGTTGCGATCGCAGTTGTCATCTTGACAAAATTCTACTAAATAAACACCCTATGTCTGATGCTTAACTATTGTCGCATTTTGTTGAAAAGTCTTCTATCGATTTAGCATTCTTGAGCAAAATAATTTTAGATTTTAGTTCTTTATTTGTATAATTTTCCATCTTCAATTGCTTGACTTTAGCCCCATGAGCACAGTTGCTAAAGCCTCTATCCTTATTTAATTAGATATTACAATAAATTAAATACTATAAAATGTATTAGAAATAATGGCAAAAAGACAAAATATAAGTGTGTCAGTTGATTGCAGTCTTCTAGAATATATTGATCAGTTAGATAGTAACCGTTCCGAAATTGTCAATCAAGCGTTAACCGAATGGAGAAAGCAAAGAATACTCGCAGAAATCAAGGAAGGTTATGCTAAATCAAGGCCTATAGATCCTGCGATCGCGGAAGAGAATTTGTTGCTCAATGATCTTGCTGTTGATTCTCTGACTGAATGAATCAATTCTCAAGAATACTACTTACGAAAACCATATTCTAGACAGAAAAACTGAGGTTTTAAATGGGATAGTTGCTCTCGTAATTTGACCAATTCTGCTTCCGGTGCGTGAATTTCTAAACGAGTAAGTTCAGAGATTTTTAATGCTTCTTCAAAGATAGAACCGACATTTTCCAGATGTGCCAATAAACCCTCTGCATCTTCATAACCTTCACGGCAATGAACATTGTCTCCGTCAAAACTAAATCCATAATAGAGGCATTTAGGCTCATGACTAGTTTTTTCCATAAACTGTTCACATATTTGCTTAAAAGCTTCTATTTTTCCACTGGCAACTTTAAAGTAGGGTGCTATTGTGCAGCATTGGTCTTGAGTAGCCATGTCAGTTCTCCTGATGCTTTTGCAGAAATGAAATTGTCACTAAGACGATGATACAACGTTGTTTATCATTCTTTTAGCTTGATTAGCATATCCACCACCAAAGAGATTGAAGTGATTTAAGATGTGGTAGAGATTATAAATATTTTTGCGGTGTTGATAGCCACTATCTAGCTGCCAAGCCTCATTATAACCATGATAAAAAGCAGCAGGAAAACCCCCAAAAAGTTCTGTCATTGCTATATCAGTCTCGCGATCGCCATAATAGGTGGCAGGATCTAGAATTACTGGAGAGCCATCGCTGGAAATTGCAGCATTACCCGACCAAAGGTCGCCATGAACCAAAGAAGCTTGAGGTTGTCTATCGGCTAATTTATTTCTGACGGCATTGACTACTTTATTGGTATCAGGGAAACTTCCCCCTCGACGTTTAGCCAGCTTGAGCTGATAGCCAATGCGATGTTCGGCAAAAAAATCAGCCCAGTTATCTGTCTCGGTATTAATTTGAGGAGTAGAACCAATAGTATTATTGCGTTCCCAACCAAAATTATTACTCATTCCTTCTCGGTGCATAGCTGCTAACTGACGACCCATTTCTGTCCAACTTTGACTATTACCACGACCTAAATCTAACCATTGCAGCACGATATAACTAGAATCATTTGCCGTTCCCCAGCAAACTGGTTGAGGCACAGTAATAGTCTGGGTAGCATACATTTGATTTAATCCTAAAGCCTCGGCTGCAAACATTTCCAACTGAGAAGCTTGATTGAGCTTAACGAAATAAGCTGTATTGTTATCGCTTATTTTATAGCCTTGATTAATACAGCCACCACCTACCGAACGAGTATCGGCGATCGCAAAGTCTTTTCCTGTAGCTTCGGATATAGCTTGGGCAATCTGTGTCCACATAGATTTGAGGTTGAATATTGAACTGAACGCTCAATGATTACAATTAACACAAATCGGAATCTTGATATACAGTTTATTAAGAACTTCTATATATGCTTAACTGATGTTACGCAGTTAAATTAGATTTCAATAGTTTCAGTAATTATTTTGGGACGAGATATTAAGGGTTTCAGTCCTAAAGTGCGTAACATCAGATGCTTAATCCAGTTTAAAATATAGAATTTTAGGATGAAACAACTACAAAATCCAGCCTAAGCTTATTTTTAGATGTCTACTCAACCCTCCCCTCGTAAAATTATTCAGACTTTGTTACCTCATTTAAGAGTAGCTGCGGGTTATGCTAAGCAAATTCAAACTCAAATTACATCTTTACCAGACAAAGATGCGGGGGACAATATTTTATCGGCTGCGTTAACTGATGCCGACCTTTCGATTCAAACTTTAGTTGAGGTAGCTTTATTGGGAACTTTCCCTAATATTCCTTTTTATGGGGAAGAGTATGAAAAATCTCGTAATACTAAATATTTTTCTGCTATCAAATTAGAAAGCAAAAATGATTACTTAATTACTTTAGATCCGATTGATGGCACCAAATATTATCTTGATGGTTTTAATAATTATCAAATTATTTTGACTATTCTTAACGCCGAGCATTATGAAGCAGTAATTGCTATTTCTCCGGCTCAGAATTGCTATTATTACACAATTAAAAATCAGGGAGTATACCAAGGAAAATTAAATCAAGATTTAGATGATTGTGTACCACTAAAAATCACTAATCCTAAACCAAGCATATTATTAGGTTGGGGCATGGCGCATTTGAAACCTTGGTTACAAGATAAATATCAAGTAATTGATCTTGAAAATTGTTATTCTGACTCTGTTCAGCTTCCCAATTATAATGGTATTTTTTCAGGAGATTTAATTGGCTGGATCACTAAAAGAGGTAAATTTATCGATAGTGCAGCTCTGGCGTTTATGGCACAAGAAAATGGCTGTATTGTAACAGGATTTGATGGTTTACCGTTACCTCCGTTATATACTTGCCAAGATTATAGTTATAGTGGCGCGATCGTAGCTAATTCAGCCTCAGTTCATCAAGATTTATTAGCAGCTTGTCAGAAATTTACTTAAAATCGCTTTTTCTTACCATTACGATAATAATAGGTAACTTTGTTGCTTTGTTGCTAAATTTTTATTGAATTAGATGAATCAAAGGTTAGTCTTAATTGGTGGTGGTCATTCCCATGCGATCGCCTTAAAGTTATGGGGGTTAAATCCGATACCAGGAGTTGAGCTAACTTTAATTAGCGACGTAGAGCAAACACCCTATTCGGGAATGTTACCAGGTCATGTGGCAGGTTTTTATAGTTATGCCGAGACTCATATTGATTTGTCTAGTTTGGCTAAATTTGCTGGAGCAGAATTAATTATTGCTCGGGCAATTGGTTTAGATTTAGTTCACAATCAAGTTATCTGCGAACGTCAAAATAATGACCCTAAACACAATTGCAATCTCAAAACCGAGTTTGACTATTTATCTGTCGATATTGGCAGTACTCCCCAAACAATCAACGTACCTGGTGCCCAGAAATACGCCATTCCCGCTAAGCCTGTCCCCAATTTTCTGGCTGCCTGGTATCAGTTACAACAAGAAGTGAGATCTAATCCTGATCAGTCCAAGTCGATAATCATCGTTGGTGGTGGTGCAGGAGGCGTGGAGTTAGCTTTAAATATGCAAACTTGTCTAAAAAAAATTGTGCCAGATCAATCAGAGCATAGCCTGGAAATCCATTTAATTCATCGAGGAAAGCAATTACTTTCTGGTCATAACAATTGGGTGAGTAATCAGTTAACCAAAATCATTAATCGGCGTGGCATCAAATTACATCTGCAACAAAATGTCTCGCAAGTATTAGCAGATCGAGTTATTTGCCAATCAGGATTGAATATTAAATACAATCATGTCTTTTGGGTAACTCAGGCTACTGCTCCGAACTGGATAAAAGAATCTCAACTTACTACCGATGCTCAAGGGTTTATCTTAGTTAAAGATACTCTCCAGTCTGTCTCTCATCCTCAGGTGTTTGCTGCCGGAGATATTGCTACTATGACTAACTATCAGCGTCCTAAGGCAGGAGTATTTGCTGTACGCCAGGGAAAACCCTTGGTAGATAACTGGCAACATATTCTTACTGGGGAATCATTACAAAAATATATTCCCCAGAGCAAATATTTGGCTTTAATTGGTACCGGAGATCGTCAGGCGATCGCCTCTTGGGGTCCATTTGGTTGGCGTTCTGCTCTTTTTTGGCGACTCAAAGACCATATTGACCGCAAATTTATGAATCGGTTTGTCGATTTGCAGCACACTCCTTAATATGATTTGGCAAAAGTTATTGGCTTTAATTAATACTGAATCCTGTTGATTTGAAGGAAAAATGGATCGTGAAAAAAAATATAAATGTTACAGAATTACAAGAAGTATCTGAAACTCTTTTACTTACAGTTTATTTAAGAAATTTGGAAACTCTAAGAAAAAACAGAATTATTAAAGATTATAAATCAGTCGAAATTGTCAATAGTATTAACTATAATTTTTCTCAAAGAAATTCACAATATGCTTCAAAATTAAATCAGGCAGTAATCTCTATTAGAACTGAAATTATAGATGAATTTGTCAAAAAATTTATCAATCAACATCCCCATGCCACAATTGTTAATTTGGGAACAGGGTTATGTACCAGATTTTTTCGGATAGACAATGGTTCAATCAATTGGTTTGGCATAGATTTACCAAGAGTCAAACCAGTTTGGAACAAGTTGATTGGTGAGTCTGAGCGATATCATTATCTTGCTTATTCTATTTTAGATTTTGATTGGATTGAAAAAATAAGAGAAACAGCATCAGAAAAGATTCTATTTATCGCCGAGGGAATATTAATGTATTTTACAGAAACAGAAGTTAAACAACTGATGAGTGCTGTAAAAGATAACTTTCCTGATTCGGAACTAATTTTTGATTCATTAGGAGTATTTCTAGTCAACAATAGTCAAATTAATTCTTGCGTATCCAAAATAAATGTCTCCTATAAATGGGGAATCGAAAATTTAAAAGAAATAGAAACTTGGGATCAAGGAATTAAATTAGCTAACCAATGGTATTGCTTTGATAGGCACAAGTGTCGATTGGGATGGATCGGCTTACTCAGTTATATTCCCATGTTGAGGCGGCAAATAAAAATTGGACATATTCAATTTACCTGATGTGGACAAGTCACAGATTAACTAGCTGTAACAACATTATCCACAAGACCTAATTTAGATCTAAGTAGGTAGGCATAATAATTTATAAAACCCAGGTAATTAATCTTTTCCCTATCACCCATCCCCTAACCCCTAACCCCGGCAAAAACCGTTTTATATTTAATTACACCCACCTAATTAGAGACAAGCTCGAGTTTTTTTAACCGAACGTTGACCTCGTAAAATTAGAGGAACACCGTTGTGGGGAGCAATAGTTGCACCACGACGATTGGGCAACACAGGGCGATCGCTCGCTAAGGTCAAATCGTACTTAGTTAAGATTTTAGCCAAGACCAGTTTCATTTCTAATAATGCTAGAGCGTAGCCAATACAGCGACGATTTCCACCACCAAAAGGAAGAAATTCATAGGTAGAAAATTGACGTTCCAAGAATCTTTCAGGTTTAAACTTTTTCGCCTCTGAATAAAGATCTTCACGATGATGAGTTAGGTAAATACAGGGGGCGAGCATTTTTCCTGTATCAAACTGATGACCCATAATTTCAATCGGCGATTTAGCAAAGCGTAGAAAGGCGATAAAAGCAACGGGATAAATTCTCAAGGTTTCGTTACAGACTGCCGTTAAGTAGGGTAGGCGAGAAATTGTCAAAGGATCGACCTGAGACTCAACACCATCTAACTCTGCCAATAATTTTTGTTTAACTTGAGGTGATTTGTGAATCCAGTATAAAGCCCATGCTAAAGCTGTTGCCGTGGTTTCATGACCGGCTACCAAAAGGGTCATCATTTGATCTTTTAGCTCTATATCACTCAACCCATGTCCATCTTCATCACTAGCGGACATCATTAAACTGAGAACGTCACTTCCGAGTAATTCTGGGTTAGCCCGTCTTTGTTCGATTTCTGCTTGAAGCAACTCGTAAATTTTGCTTCTGCGTCGTACTACCTTGCCCCAAGGACTCCATGCTCCTAAGTCCAGCTGCAACAAGGGTAAAAAAATCACACTAGCTTTAAGAGGAGAACCAGTTAAATCCAACAACTCAATTAATAAAGGTTTGATTTGTTGATAGCGTTTTCCTTCGCTTAAACCAAATACAACGTGCAATATTGTTTCTAAAGTAATATCCTGCATTGCCTTGTGAGCAGAGAAAGTACTTTTCTCTCGCCATTGACTAGCTACCTTTTCTGCAATGTGGCAAATTGTTTCCGCATAAGACTTGACCTTTTCTCCATGAAAAGGAGGCATCATTAACTTCCGTTGTCTGCGATGGCGGGTGCCATCTAACAAAACGAGAGAGTTATCTCCTAAAAGACTCTTAGCAAGATCGTTAGTACGTCCGACATCAAATTTTTGAGCATCAACGCTTAAAATTTCTTGAATTCCTTGGGGATTGGTTACTACAGTAAATGGAGGTAGTCCCATCAAGTTTAAATTAAATATATCGCCATATTTGCTGGCGCATTCTTCTAGAAAATCAAGAGGTCGAAAGATCCAGTTGATTAACTGTATTATTGATAAACTTCGAGGTCCACTTATTGATTTCATAGGTTAATTCGTGATACTCCTACACTGATTCTATCGAATACAGTGTAGGCTTCTCCAAGCCCCGTAGAGCAGAGAGAACTTGCTTCAAGGTACTTTTAGTAGCAGATTTAATCACTACAGCATTCCCTTTACGCCGTTTTATCATCCTGTTTTGCTTTATTTCTTCTACTCAACCCCGCAAGATTGAGTTTTTCATGGAAGAAAACTTTTTTACCCGTGTTGAGGAGTGCAACGGCTGTATTGTAGGCGTGGTCTTTCCAGAATTCTGTGCCAGGGGTAGCCTATAAAAGAAAAATAGCCAATATTATCATTGACTAAATCACCATATAATCCTGAAAATGTCCTGCAGAAGTAGGAATCTACGCCGGTTTAGCGAGAAAGCAAAGCCTCGCCAGAACTGAAGCATTGGTACCTATTGTTTGATCATCAAGGATTTTAACTACATTTTGCGTTACCCTAAATTAAACCATAGCTACTCAGCAAAACTAAAGTGGCTATACCAATGATATGACCGAAGCTAGTGGTAGCTAATAAGCTGGCGAAACCCATACCACCGAACATTTCTGGCATCGGTAAAGCTTTACCAGCTTCAGGCTTAGACATAGTTGACTTACCAATGGCGATCGCAATAATATTGCAGACAATCATCACAATTGCCACTAATGGAGTCCACTCATTAGTTAGGGGAATCGATGCAGCCAAAAAAGTTGAATAAACCATATTATTTATTTTTTGTATTAAACTGAGCTTACATCTAGATCAAATTTAAGGACTGATTTTTAATCAGTTAAAAATGATTTAGTCGTTACCCTTCAGTAAAATACTTTTCTTGCTACATTTTTAAAATCTGTTTCAAAGTTTTACAGATTAAGTAGAATCAATCAACAATGTAAACAACTGTAAATTGAAACTCAGAAATAAGAGTCTCAACTATTCTCCGTTTAATTGTTGATTATTTAAACAAATCTGGCGTACCTTGTTCAGAATCACTGGACTGAGATTGTCTAGGAGAAACGGAGTTGCCTCTCGTTAATTGTTTGCCAGTTCCACCATCGGCGGGATCGAGAAAAGGTCTAAGGTCAATATCTTCTGGGGAACGGCGAGAACCATTGTTTTTGCCAGAATTGCCACCACCCAATAAGTCACCTACTTGATTTAAAATGTCTTCACCAGATTGACTATCTCCATAAGTATAGACGCCCTGAGTTTGTCGACCGTCATCAGCAACCAACAAATTATCAAAAATTAAGTCACGAGTTAGTTGAGGGTCTTGTCCGGGTGGAACGGTTAAGACTAAGCGACAGTCGGTAGGATCTACTTGAGTTGTAACGCAGATCGTATCGTAGCCATTCTCGACACCAGTGGTTAACTCTAGTAATCCATCTTGGCGATAGGATTCAAAACGGCTAGTGATGGCAGCACAACGTTTTTCAGGAGTCCAACCACCACCCAACTCGCTGGGAATTGCCCAAGGATAACCTTGGTTTGGTTGGCTTTCGGGATAGTACATGACCGTATATTCGCCATTTACTAGTTCACATGTAAATCTAGTATCGGAATTACGATTAGTAGTAGTAGTAGTGGTAGTAGTAGAGCTAGAGCTAGAACTATTGGGTCCATTAATAATTACTTCTGGGGGTTCATTACTCTGACTGATAGCTTGACGAAGTTGTTGCATACTGTTGAGATTTAAGCCATCAAGGGGAAGAGCGTTAACGCTGTTAGCAGTCCCTAAAATGGCGATCGCTCCAAGGGTACCAGCAAAGCCAGTAGCTAAGGTGGGAACTCGACTAAGAGAAACGATAGATTCTAAATGGTTGTTTAAAGATTTCATAGATTGTGATAACACTGTTTTTAGTTCCTGAAATTCTACAAGATTAATAATTTAAAATACCAGTAACGCTAGATTGATTTTCAAATATAGCTCCCTGTTTGTTTTACGCTTCAATATTTCTGACGATTGAGAGAAGCAAATGTTTCTGAGAAACTTGATAAACTTACGATAATAATTAACAGTTATGAGCAAAATGATCTTCTTGATGCCGCTAGTAGTCTGCCAATTTTGAAATGATGGATGCTAAAAAAGTTCGGAATTCAAAGTTATAGGTTATCGGTTAAAGGTTAATTTGGATTTCTCACGACTATATCAGCCCAATTTCGCGTAAGCGTTGAGTCAGAAATTCCCCTGCAGTAATGTCGGCAAAATTTTTGGGATTATGGTCATCTATGCAAGAAGAGAGACAAGTAAGATCCATTTCTGAAATTGGATGCATAAAAAAGGGAATTGAATAGCGTGGGGTATTTGATAACTCTTGAGGAGGATTTACTACCCGATGAATAGTAGATTTTAGTTTCTTATTGGTAAGTCTTTCCAACATATCGCCGACATTTACGACTATCTGGTCGGGAAGAGCCGTTACCGGAATCCATTTGCCATCTCGACGTAAAATTTGTAAACCTGCCGCGCTTGCTCCCATGAGAAGGGTAATTAAGTTAATATCACCATGGGCTGCGGCTCGTACCGCACCTTCAGTATAATCTTCATTATTAGCTAGGGGAAAATAGTGAATAGCACGTAAGATGCTGTTTCCGAAGCGAACTTGATCATCAAAATAAAATTCATTTAGTCCTAAATAAATTGCGATCGCCCTTAATATTTGGATTCCTGCTCCTTCTAGAGTGTGAAAGGCTTCTAGGGTAGCAGCTTTAAATTCCGGTACTTCCTTAGGAAATATATTTTGCGGATAACCTAAACGATCTAAATCGGCTGCTGATATGTTTTGTCCTACGTGGTAAAACTCTTTTAAGTCTCCGATATCTCTGCCTTTAGCGTGTTCTTTTCCTTTGGCCGTATATCCTCTTTGTCCTCCAAGGCCTTCTAGTTCATAGGCTAGTTTAGTAGTTTCAGGTAGAGCAAAAAACTGTTTAACGGAATGGTAAAGTCTTGCTGAAAGCTCATCAGACAACCCATGATTTTTCACTGCCACAAAACCAATGTTTTGATAAGCATCGCCTAGGGTTTGCACAAAATTTTGTTTACGGGCAGGATCATCCGAGATGAAATCGTTTAAATCTACAGAAGGTATTTCTTCATAAAGGATGTCGCTCATAAGTTTCCCTGTAATTATTTCCTGACTCTGGTGTAGCAATAATATATAGTCGTTTTTCTAGTATGCTTTCGTCCTGGATTTGGAGTTACTCGAAATGTAAGCAAATGCTCAGATTCATCTAATCTACTTCTACTACACTATCTTCATCACAAAACTATTTCTCTCCAAATCAGCCCTTGGGGATACAACGTTAACATTAGCTCTGGTTTTTATGATTAAAACACTGATAGTTGATGACCAAAATACAGTTAGACAAATCTTAAGAAACTATCTAGAGAATGAAGTAGATATATCAATTGTGGGATTTGCTACTGATGGACAAGCGGCACTCAAACAGTTAGAAACTTTAAAGCCTGATGTGATCGTCATGGATATTGAAATGTCCATGATGGATGGATTTGCTGCCGCACAAATTATTAGAGAGCAATACTTATCAACCAAAATTATCTTTTTTACTAATTTTGATGATATCAACTATTTTAATCAAGCGTTAAAAGCGGGAGCAAATGGCTACTTATTAAAAAGAAGTTCTCCTGAAGAAATTAAAAGTGCTATTCGTACTGTCTATTATGGTTCTTTTCATCTTAATACGGGTTTGTTAAAGAAATATCTTGATAACGTTTCCCGGACCAGCTCTAATTCACCTGAGATTGCCAAACTGCAAGAAATGCTCAGTCAGCAATCATCTTTGATTAGAGGACTTATTCCTAAATCACAACATAAAATTATTGAATCTCAACAACCTACAGAAGAGCTTGATATAAAAACAGAATTAGCAAGAATTGGCAAGAAAATTCGTATTCTAGAAAGAACAATTGACGATCAGACAAGATTTTTAAATAGATATTATCCCAAATACAAAACTGAAAAAAATAAGCTAAAAAAGATTAAAAAAATCTTTTTAATTTGGCTCTCTATATTATCATTTCTAGAGATTTTTTCAATTTTTTATTTGTTTCATTATCATCTGTAAATTACAATATACCAATTACTTTATAAGAGGCAAAGTTTACTACTTGCTTCTTACTAGTTGTGAAAAGACCGAACAAAAATAAGTACAGTTTTCACTACATAATTGTAGATAATAATTATTCGGGCAGAAAACACTACCAACAATGGGATGCAAAGCTCACTTACTGAGTTTTGATTAGTTAACTAATATAGAAAATGTAGAAAGAAAAAAACAGAAATTTTCTACTTATAAATCCAAGTAGCTATTAATCGACGGAGACATAATCATGGCTTTAATTCGCTATAATCCTTGGCAAGAAGTTAATTCTTTACAACGTCAACTAAATCGTTTATTCGACGATACATTAAGTTCAGAAAACGGGGGGAATTTTAGTAATTTATCAAAAATTCCAGCCGCTGAATTATCCGAAACAGATGATGCTCTTCATCTCAAAATAGAAATTCCTGGTATGGAAGCCAAAGATCTAGATATTCAAGTGATGGCAGATCAAGTGGCGATCGCAGGAGAACGTAAATCGGAAACTAAATCTGAAGCTAAAGGTGTAACTCGTTCTGAATTCAGTTACGGTAAATTCTCCAGAGTAATCCCTCTACCCTCTCGCATTCAAAATACTAACGTTACCGCAGATTATAAAGACGGTATTCTCAATCTAACTCTTCCCAAGTCGGAAGATGAAAAGAACAAAGTAGTAAAAGTGAACCTCGACTAATCAAGACAGCCCACATCTCAAATGATGTGGGCTGATTAGTAGCTATTGTTAGTATTGACTTGGTTGAGTAGTTTGACTTAAACCAGAATTATACAAAACCTGCCATTATTAGACGATTTCTGCCGAATAAATCTCAAAATCGTTACCATCCCAGGCTTCCCAAGTTGCGTAATTACCTTCAATTTGAGGATTGAATTCATTATATGTGCTTGCGCCCAACTCAATAGTATCTCCACCAGCAAAGAGATAAACGTTTGTATCGGTACTACTGAATTCATGTTCCCAAACTACAAATCCTTGGTCACTAACTTGAGCATTGTAGTCATTGACATCATTGTTAGTTATCTGGGTAGTATGATCATTTAAGACATCATGACGATAAATTTCCCAGTCATTACCATCCCAAGCTTCCCAGGTAACGTAATCTCCAGCTATTTGAGGATTGATTTCATTGTAAGTAGTGGTCGCCAAAGTGCGAGTCTGACCAGTCAATTCGTCATACAACTTGATATCAATATCACTGGAGTTGAACTCGTATTCGTAGACTACATGACCATTCTCAGAAACTTGAGCATATGTTTCCTTATTTGTGTCATTGGCAATAGTTAAAGTTTCACCCGAAGCAATATCGTAGCGAAAGATATCAATATCACCAGAAGCGTATTCTGATTCGTAAGTAACATAGTCTCCAGAGATTTGGGGATTATATTCATAGTGTTCGCTATTGGCGATATCAATTGTTGTTTCGTTATGAATATCGTACAAACGAATATCAAGATTATCAGGAGCGTATTCATATTCATAGACGATATGGCTATCTGTCAGTTGGGGATTATATTCGTTTTGAGCCGTGTCAGCCACCACTGTAGTTTGCTCAGTAAAGTAATCGTAATAAACTATGTCTTGGTCGTGCGCATCAAATTCTTTTTCAAATGCGACATGACCGACATCAGAAATATCAGCATAGCCTTCATTGACAGTATCTTCGGCGATGATGCGATTTTCCCCTTCGGAGTAGTGGTATAGGTCGATATCATCATTAGCGAACTCATGTTCCCAAACGATATCACCGAAAGCAGAAACTTGAGCATCGTAATCGTTGACGTTGTTATCAGTAATTTGATGAATATTAACGTTATACATAGATTGATTCCTCGATAAGTTTGATTTGGTAATTTTTCTCTGTCTTTGCTCTTTTACGCGGTATCAAGAAAGTTTATGCAATTTGAGCTGTTATTTATCTAGGTAAGTGCTCAAGCTACTTCTGTAAGCTATAATCGGGAGCCAATCATAATTGGTCAGGTTATTGATTCGGGTTTAGAAGGCAATAAATATGGATTAGAGCAATATTTATAGCGATCGCTATAGCAGAGGTTAAAGTTGATGAAAATATCTCGAAAGCTTAGAGGGCGGAATGCCTCGCTCGCTCGCACTTGAATTGAACTCAAGTGTACCGAGCGACTTAGAGCTTAGAGCTAAAAACCAGTTGACAAACAATACACAGCCATAACTGGTCACGAATGATTTCTGGCATAAATTCAGAAACTCTTTGGTAAGATTTTCCTAAGAGAAATTCAGGAATTTATGAAAATTCTTCACGGCACTTGGATACCAGATGAAACAGAAGAGTTGATTCAGTCTGGAGGCTTTTATCTCTGGGTAGAGGCCACAGAACCTAAGACAACTAAAAACTCTAAGACAATTCATCCTTATCAACTCTCAGGCAAAAACTTAGAATCTTTTTTAGCTCAAGATTTAGGCATTAAAAATCTACAATCAGATGGGATTACACCCAAATATTTTTTACTACCGACTGTCAAGGAGCAACCTTTACCTTCGTTAGAATTAGCTCGTTATCTGGAAACAGAATTACCAGAAGAATTTACCTGGCAGTATTGGGAGATTGATTGTTATCAAACTACTACAAGTGTCAAAGTCAGTGGCTATAGTTACGAGCTAGTCAATAATGTGATCAAACTACTAAATGAGCTTCACTTTATCGCCATTAACAGTAAGAATGAAATTCAATTTGGAGCAGATCTATTATTCTGGTATTACTATACTCAAAGTTTTAAACAAATTATTCTCCAAGACCAATACATTCCCGCGCTCAAATATTATCAACCTCAACCAAAGACTAAAAGACGTAAAAAACGGTCAGATTTAGAAATTTATCCAGGTTGGGAAATAATCTCCCCTACTTATGAAGACCAGCTGGCAAATTATCTAGAGTCAATGCCTAAAATTAGCGTAGCTGGTTTTGCAGCTCTACCTAAAACTCCTCATTTCTATGATGAAGAAACTCTTTTACGTCATTTTTCGGAATGTTTGCTCACAGATATTGTGACCCATACTCCTACTACGGCTAAATTTAGCAAACAACTATCAGGAACCATTTTAGAAAAATGTACTGATTCCGATCTGATATCTCGTCCTGGGACTAACGATCTAGCTGTTGAAGAGTATCAGCAATGGCAATCTTGGCGGTATAAAATAACTCACACCCAGGATAATATTCCTTTTTATCTTTATTTCCAATTACAAACACCGAAGGGCGCAGAAGAACCTTGGCAATTACAGTTTCAGGTAGCACCCAAAAAAGATCCTTCCTTAAAGATATCCCTTCAAGATTACTGGCGATTAGGAACGAAAAAAAGAACTGTCTTCTATAAACAATTTGGCTCGGAATTTGAATCCAATTTATTACTCAATCTCGGTTATGCAGCCCGTATTTATCCTCTACTGTGGACTGGTTTAGAAACCAATGAACCTAAGGGGGTAATTCTTGACCTGGACGAAGCTTTTGAATTTCTCAAAGAGACTGCCTGGATACTGGAAAATGCCGGATATAAAGTTATAGTTCCTGCTTGGTGGACTCCCAAGGGCAGAAAACGGGCTAAATTGCGCCTTAAAGTGTCTGGTAGCAGCCAATCTGCCACTAAATCAGAAACTAAAAGTTATTTTGGTCTCGATACACTTGTTCAGTACCAATATCAATTATCGATTGGGAATCATCCCGTTACTCAAGAAGAATGGGAACAATTAGTTAATGCCAAAGTACCCCTAGTTAAGTTTCGAGGGGAATGGGTAGAACTGGATTTGGCAAAAATGCAGCAGATGTTGGAGTTCTGGCAACAACAGGGACAAGAAAATCAACAAATGTCACTGCTGGAATTATTACAAAGGGAAGCAGAAGCTGGGGCGGAATTAGAATTTGAGCGAGACGATACTTTAGAAGAGATGTTGCAGAAGCTCAATGATAAAAGTCAACTGGAATTAGTTACCGATTTGCCCAATTTTCAAGGTAAGTTACGAAAATATCAACAACGGGGCGTTTCCTGGCTTAATTATCTGGAAAACCTGGGACTTAATGGCTGTCTCGCTGATGATATGGGTTTAGGCAAAACGATCGAGGTGATTGCTCGGTTGATCCAGGAAAGAAACGATCGCACTCAAGTGGCACCGACTTTGCTTATTGTACCTACTTCCGTGATTGGCAATTGGCAAAAAGAAATTACCAAATTTGCTCCTCATTTTCGGAGCCTGATTCATCATGGTAGTGACAGAAGTAAGGATGCGTCAGAATTCCAGAAGGCGATCGCCTCTCATGATGTGATTATCACTTCTTATACTCTAGTTCGCAAAGATGCCAAACTATTCGATCGCATTGACTGGCAACGCATTGTTCTGGATGAGGCACAAAATATTAAAAATCCCAAGGCAGCTCAAACCAAGGCGATTCTTAAACTTAATGCCCCTCACCGTCTCGCTTTGACTGGTACTCCTGTAGAAAATCGTCTGTTAGATTTGTGGTCGATTTTCAACTTTCTCAACCCAGGTTATCTGGGCAAACAAGCTCAGTTTCGCAAAGCTTTTGAAATTCCGATCCAAAAAAATAGCGATCGCACTAAAGCCCTTACTCTGAAGAAATTAGTTGAACCGTTCATCCTGCGTCGAGTTAAAACCGATAAAAGCATCATTAAAGACTTGCCCGATAAAGTTGAACAAAAAGTTTATTGCAACCTTACCCCAGAACAAGCTTCTCTTTACGAAGCTGTGGTACAGGATGTGGCACAACAAATAGAAGAAAAATCAGGAATTGAACGTAAAGGCTTAATCCTGTCCACACTAATGAAACTGAAGCAAATCTGCAACCATCCCCGACAATTCTTACAAGATGAAAGCGAATTTACCCCCAACCGTTCTCATAAACTATCTCGTCTTCAAGAAATGATTGAAGAAATACAAGCCGAACAAGAAAGTTTACTGCTCTTTACTCAATTCCGCGAAATCGGCGATGCTCTACAACAGTATTTTCGTCACCATTATCACTATCCAACTTACTATATTCACGGTGGCACTAACCGTAAGCAACGGGACAAAATGATTGCCGAATTTCAAGAGCCAGACACTCCTCCAGCCGTCTTTATCCTTTCCCTGAAAGCTGGTGGTGTGGGGATTACGCTGACTAAAGCTAATCACGTATTTCACTTCGATCGCTGGTGGAATCCGGCGGTAGAAGACCAGGCTAGCGATCGCGCTTTTCGCCTGGGACAAAAGAAAAATGTTTTTGTCCACAAATTTGTCACTTTAGGTTCTTTAGAAGAAAAAATCGACGTGATGATTGAAGATAAAAAGCGATTATCAGAATCTGTAGTCGGTGCCGATGAATCTTGGTTAACTGAGTTAGACAATGATAAGTTTCGAGAATTAATTGCTTTGAATCGCAGTGCAGTTTTGGATTAATAAAGGGGCTTCGCCCCAGCTATAAGCCATAAGCTATAAGCTATAAGCTAAATTAAAAGAGGTTTTAGACCTCTCCTAATTGCAGAAAGGCATTCTTTTTGCCGCATCTGCACCAAACAAGATTGGAGGGGGTCACGGAACCCACGAGCTATAGGTTTAAAGCTACGGGAGCAAGTAGTCAACTAAAAAGCTTAGAGCCTAGAGCTTAAAGCTTATAGCTTTTTGATAAAGATTTAACAGGTTTATGGTCACTGTTACGAACAGG
Source organism: Pleurocapsa sp. PCC 7319 (assembly GCF_000332195.1). Lineage (NCBI taxonomy): Bacteria > Bacillati > Cyanobacteriota > Cyanophyceae > Pleurocapsales > Pleurocapsaceae > Pleurocapsa > Pleurocapsa sp. PCC 7319. Next base: position 1,146,017 of record NZ_KB235922.1, on the reverse strand, counting down.
ATTTAGATAGAGGATAAGATGTATGAATAGTGAAGTGGGTGCGATTGCTACTTAAGCCAGAGACAGGAGAAGCAGACCATGTCTAAGGAATATTTCGACATTGTAATTATCGGCGCGGGGCTTTCAGGTGTCGGCGCTGCTTACCACCTGCAAACCAAGTGCCCGAGCAAAAGCTATATCATTTTGGAAGGTAGGGACTCGATGGGCGGAACCTGGGATCTCTTTCGCTATCCAGGTGTCCGTTCCGATAGCGACATGCATACCCTCGGTTATAATTTCAAACCCTGGCGCGAAGCGAAAGTTATTGCCGACGGCTCATCAATCCTAAAATATGTGCGGGAGACTGCTGAAGAGAACGAGATCGACAAACATATCCGCTATGGTTATCTAGTGAAGAAAGCTACTTGGTCTAGCGCGGATGCTACCTGGACAATTGAAACTGAAAACCAAAATACAGGAACCACCGTTAGCTTCAGCTGCAATTTTCTGTTGATGTGTTCTGGGTACTACAGTTATAAAAAAGGTTACACTCCTGAATTCAAAAATCCCCATCTTTTTAGGGGAGAGATCGTTCATCCGCAGGAATGGCCCGAAACTCTCGACTATCGTGGTAAGAAAGTAATTGTCATCGGTTCTGGAGCCACTGCGATTACCCTAGTACCAGAAATGGCTAAAGATGCCGAACATGTAGTGATGCTACAACGATCGCCGACCTATATTGTCTCGCGTCCCGACCAGGACACGAGTGCCAATTGGTTACGCAAGCTCTTGCCAGAACGTATAGCTTACTTCATCACGCGCTGGAAGTATATTACGCTTCAAGGACTCTTTTATCATCGTACGCGCACTGAGCCAAAAAAGGTCAAGCGTATGCTGCTAAAGATGGTACGTCAAGAACTCGGTCCAGAATATGATATTGAGACTCATTTCACCCCACGCTACGACCCCTGGGACCAGCGCCTCTGCCTCGTGCCAAATAGCGACCTATTTCAGGCGATTAAGTCAGGTAAAGCCTCTGTAGCCACCGAGCAGATCGACACCTTTACCGAGAAGGGCATCCTGCTCAAATCGGGCAAGGAATTAGAAGCCGATATTATTGTTACGGCGACTGGACTCAATATCGTCGTACTTGGTGGTGTAAAGTTTATCGTCGATGCCCAACCAGTTGAGTTTTCTAAGACCTATACTTACAAAGGTTTAATGTATTCGAACGTGCCGAATTTGGTTTCTATTTCCGGCTACATTAACGCTTCTTGGACTTTACGCGCCGAACTTATGGCAGAATATGTTTGCCGACTCATCAATCATATGGATGAGAAAGGATATCGTCAGTGTACGCCAAGTCTTGATGACGAGGAGCGAAATATGCCAGAGCGACCCTGGGTCGAAGATTTTTCTTCTGGCTATATACAACGCGCGATACACTTGTTACCCAAGCAGGGCGATCACGAGCCCTGGATTAACCCGCAGAACTACCAGCGTGATAAGAAAATGCTCCGCCATGGGGCGATCGAGGATGGTGTAATGGTTTTCAGCAATTGTGTCCCGATTAGTAAACTGTGATTTGAGGCGTTGTTCAAAAAGCTCTCCAAAGTTCATATCTTGCTTAACAATTAAATAATTGAGGATGAATTAATTGGGGATAAATTTTGGTTAACTGAGTTAGACAATGATAAGTTTCGAGAACTAGTTGCTTTGAATCGTAGTGCAGTTTTGGATTGATTTTGATTGAGAGGAAAATCTTATGGGTGAATTTAGTCGGACTTGGTGGGGACAAAAATTTATTACAGCCATTGAATCTTTTACTGATGCTGCCAGATTAGGGAGAGGTCGTTCTTATGCCAGAGGGGGGAAAATTCTCGAATTTGCCGTTAATAAAGGTGAAATTGAAGCCACTATTAGAGGTTCGGTCAATCCTTACTTTGGAGTCTATACTGAACCCCGTTATCATACAGTAGTTAAAATTAAACCGATTGCCAAAAAAGACTGGTCCAAGATTATTCAAAGTATGGCCAAAAATGCCAGTTTTGTCTCTAAATTACTGTTAAACGAAGTTCCAGAAAATATCGAACGTAGTTTTAGAGAAGTGAACAAAAATCTGCTGCCTCATAGCGAGGGGGATTTTCAAACCTCTTGTTCTTGTCCAGACTGGTCAAATCCTTGCAAACATATTGCTGGTCTCTGTTACCGCTTTGCTTCAGAACTAGATGAAGACCCGTTTTTAATCTTCGAATTACGGGGTTTAACTCAAGAGCAATTACATCAAGAATTAGCCAAAACACCCCTAGGTCAAGCTTTAATTGCTGGTTTGAAGACAGAGGAATTAGCTCCTACTCCTATTACATCCTATTACACTAGACCGCAAAAAAATCAATTCAATTCAGCGACTTCTCTCAAGGAATTTTGGCAGGGTAAAACCATAACTCCCTCCATAATCTCCGAAAATAGAGAAACTAATATTTCGGGAATTTTAGTTAAAAAAGCGGGGGATTTTCCTGAGTTTTGGCATCGAGATACTTCTTTTATTGCCACTATGGAGGAACTCTATCAAAGAGTTAAAACTAAAAATCGCGATGTTTTTTAAACCCAATACAATTTGCGTACTATTTTTTCTTTGGTGATTGCAAACTAGCTTACCCTTTTTGTTACATCCCTGGTGGTAATATAGCTTAAATTAAGCCAAATAAACAGCGATCGCATTTTGAGATACTCTAGTGGTCGCTATTTTCTTTAGTGATTGCAAACTAGCACACTTTTTTGTTACATCCGTCTTGATAACATTGTTGTGATTAAACAATAGCTTAGCGATCGCCATTTTAAATGCTAGCGTGGCGATCGCTTTCCCTGATGCAGTCGTTTACAAGGGAAACTCGAACTGAATCGCGATCGCTCTTTTCCTCAAGTTGACCAGTTTCCCGTATTGAAAATGTTTCAGCAGCAGGGATTGCTGCATGGATAATGACTAATATAGGTGGTCAATTACCAAGTCTTAAATGAAGTTAGTTATCGCTACTGCTTACAATAGAAATATCATCTACGAGTGTAACGCTAACGCTACTATGAACGACATAATTCGCATTATCATTGCTATTGTGCTGCCACCACTAGGAGTATTTTTGCAGGTGGGCTTGGGTAAAGACTTTTGGATTAATATCTTGTTAACTTTGCTCGGTTATATTCCTGGTTTGGTTCATGCTATCTGGATTATTGCTAAGAAGTAACATTAGTTTCTGGCATCATACCGACTCATCTAGACAGCAAATAAAATAAATCAATCTCTTGGTGGATTTATAAATTAATATCAGAGGATATTTTAGTGATAACTTTGAGATCTGGAGATTAATTAAATATGAGTATTGAAGATAGAGTAAAAGCTACTGCTAAAAACATTGAAGGAAAAGTACAAGAAGCAGTAGGAGAAGTAACAGGTAATCCTCAAGATAAAGCAGAAGGAAAAGAAAAACAAGCTCAAGCCCAGGTAGAACACAGTGTCGAAAATGTTAAAGATGAAATCAAAAAAGTGATTGATTAATCTATGGTTGATGTCAAGATATTTAATTTGACTAGCTATTGAGCAGAGATTTAATCAAAGACTTAATTTATATTAATCAAATTTAGTTTTAAATGGGGTTTAGTCATGCTAAACCTCTTATTTTTTGTCGAGAATATATTATGCAAAATACTATAGAACAAGCAATCAATTTTAAAGAAATACTAGCGGATTTTGTTTATAGTGCTGAAGGAGAGCTAGCGATCGCTTTAGAATCTTATGCAGCCGAAAAAAGCCAGAAAAATAGCTATGGTATTAAACAGCAGAATCTAACTGTAGATCTATTCATCACTGAGGGAAAAGTAGGAGAGGAAACTCCTTTAGAAATATTTCTAAAACAAGAGCATAACTTGAACTCTGAAGATATTGAGTTAATCAAGCTATGGCAGAAAAATTTTATAGGTTTATTTGAAATTAAAGCAATAAAAGGTAATTGTTATCAGTTAATGAACTGGTTGACAGCAAAAAATTATCTTGTCTATGGTCACTCTAAAATTGCCGAAAAGGAGACTAGAAGATGGCAGCCAGGAGAAATTATTCTGACTATACTTGCACCGATTAATCAACGCGAGTGGTTCTTTTTTAGCGATCGCATTATTAAAGGTAAATTAAGTCAGCCAAAATTGGCTGTGGCAATTGGTGAGTTTCGAGAAAATTATCCTGATTTTCTCTATGCCGATGCACCAGAGTTATTAGAGCAAGCCTGGGAATCTGTCGCCGTATACCATCAAGAATTTATTGATTTTATGGGTAAAGAGCGTCTAACTTTACCAGGCTACAAGCTAAACCAAAAAATTGGTGAATTACAAGAAATAATGAGTCAGAAAAGATTAGCTGATGCTGGTATTGATGATTCTAAATCTCTATCAGAAATGCTATCAGAATCAGGAAGTAGCGAAGCTGAGTTCAGTGAAACTGCTAAAGATTTAGGTATAGATGAAGAGGCAGTTAGCAAGATTATTAAGAATAAAAATAAACTGTCAATGGTAACACCAAAAGTTGATTTGCCCCCCGAAATAAAACAAGCAGAATCTGTCACCGTATTCTCTCATCCTCGATGGGGTCAAATGTTTTTGCCTAACTATGAAAAGTTTACTAATTTATTAGCTGACGAAAATCCAGAAACCCAGGAAAATAACAATTTATTTATTCATAAATATTTAGAACAGCCTGAAGCTAATTATTATATTTGGCAGCAACTAAAACAACAATATCCAGTTACTCTAGAAAAACTTTTACAAAATTACTGTAATAATAATGATTTTAATTTAGATACCGATTTAGATAAGTTACTACTTAAATATAATAAACCATCTAATCCTCAACTTCCAGCGATCGCCAATGTACCAGTACATCTCAATAATCTATTTGAATCCGCGGTAGCACAAGTACAAAAAACCAAATCTAAAGCCAAGAAAAAAAAGAAAAAAGGATTTTCATAAAAGATGTAAATAAAAAATTCTAAATTGGTAACAAACAACAAAAATAGAGACGTTGATTGTAACGTCTCTACCCAAAAAAATACGAAGGAATATAAACTATTTAGAAGTTAAAACTATTAGAAGTTTAAGATGTCTAAATTACGCAGCGCGACGAGTAATTAGACCCCAAATAAAGATTAGTAACATTGCACCTAAAACAGCAAAGATAATACCAGGAATAGTCAATGCTCCTGCCGAGGCTGCTGCTGCCCCCGAACTTCCTAACAATGCTTGACCAATGTAGCCACCAACTAATGCACCCAAAATGCCTAGACCAATTGTGGCCAAAATACCGCCACCTTGATGACCAGGATAGATTAGTTTCGCTAATGCTCCAGCAATTAATCCTAATGCTAACCAAGCTAAAATATTCATACCTTGCTCCTAAATTCTTAAATTAATTGTTTTTTAATTAATTGTGTGTTTACTAGTTGCAATTAGTATATTTATTTATTATAACTGATTCTTCTATCTAAAAGCTGATATTATGTATCTATCGAAGTGTAGAGATTAATATGATTGGTAAAATTATCTCCAGAAAAAACCAGTCCTAATAGTAGAACAAGATCTGAATTATGGTCAGTCTAACTTTTAGAAAGGGGTTAGAGTAGTTAATGATACTGTTGATGAACTTAACATAAGAGATAAATTGTCTAATTTGTTCTTGGCTGGACTGTTGTGAAAATGACGATTAATAAATTTAATTGCTTTGTTAATCTTCCCTCGATCAATTAAGCTCAGAAGGTGGCTAGTCCAAATGTGACGATGTATACCAGTTAAACCAAGAGCATCAGCAGTTTGATAAATATGTTGTTTGAGATGAATGCGATCGAGAATAAATTTAAGCTTGGGAAAACCTCGTTCAAGAGCCTCTCGTAAACCATTACCTCCATCCGCCACTGCCGTAACTTCTGTGTCTGTCCCCATTCCCTGGTCAATAGCTGCACTTACCAGTTGTTGCACTACGGCAGGATATTTGTCCATTCGCGCTATAAAAGTTCGCTTTTGGCGATCCTCAACTGGACGTGCAAATCCCACTCTAACTTCGCGCCAATCGATTTTTCGCTCTTTTTTAGCGAGCTGACGTTTTGGGGTTAATTCTGCTTTTTGAGAAGGAAAATAGACTCCCGTGCGAATCTGACAACCGTCTAATTCAACTATCAGTCTCGATAAGCCTTGGGTCTGATTTTGGTGGTCGTCAGCTTGCTGTTTCAGACTATCCAAGCGATGCTCAATATATTGCTGTGCTTGAGCCGCTATCGTTTCGACTTCTCTTCTAACTGCATTTCTTTCAACCCAGAAACCATAATGCTCTTGAAACCTTTTGGCTGCTCCTTCAAAGGATTCTTCAGCTCCAAACTCGGTTAAGGCTTGTTTAACTCCTATGGAGTAATCTCCTTGAGAAATTCCTAATTGTTCGACTACAGAGCGAACTCCCCGTTTAATTGTTTTATTCCATAAATAGGGAGATTCTATTTTTAACTGTCCAAAGATTACTGTGTATTTAATTTGTGGTCTTCGATGGACAACCCAGCCAGGTTTCTTCATTTGGTTCGTAACCTGATTGACTAACCAACTCAATAACATTGACATCACTCTCAGGCCAATAGCTCGTAACAATGATAATACGTCTCTGTCGAGGTTCGTGACTTTTTCAGCTAGATTTGGCTCTTGCTCTACTATCGTCTCAAATAGAAGATCGCTGATTTGTTCAATCAGGTCATTATAATTTTGATTCATGGCAGTGTCTTAATTGATTCGTCTCTTTAAACACTGCCTTTTTTTGGCTTCTTTAATTCTGTTAATTTTGGCTTTAAATTTCTATTTCCTCAAAAACGCGATCGCCCTGGACAATTACCAACTATTTTTGAGCGCACCCCACGCCAACGACCCCTTGCGAGAATATTTACAGGAAATGAGGAATTATATGCCACCGAAACATCGTGCTTTTGTAGTTGCTGTGGAACAGCGATCGAGGCTGCGGGATTTTGTGCAAAGGAAGATGCGGCAATTTCCAGAACTAAAAGATTTATACAATGACTGTTTGCTCTTAATTGAACAATTTCGCACCAAGCACCTGGAGTTTGCCGCCCGCTACATTCATCAACAAACTGCTGAAGCCCACAATGACACCAGTATCGGTACAGGAGATACGCCATTCATGAAGTACCTGAAAAAACATCGAGATGAAACCAGCCAACATCTATTGAGTTGACTCCTCACCATCATAAATAAACAGTGATTTGTAGGTTAAAGGGAAAAGGGAAAAAAATTAATCCTTTAGCCCTTCCCCAATCGTCATAAATGACGGGGCTTTACATTGTGCCCTTGTCCTAAAGCGATTGTCTTGAATGTCAAGTCCAATTTTTTGATTTAGGCGATCGCTAACCAAATAGTTGAGCTAAGGTAATTTTTCACCACGAGAATAATTCTTGGTGATGAGAAATTATTCAGAAATAATTCTGGTAAGCTAATTGACAGCTTGAGGTTGCCAAGATTGATTCTTTTTCATCATGGCATTGAGCAGAATTAGGAGTTTGTGCATACAGGCAGTCAATGCTACTTTTTTGAGTTTACCCTTACTGAGCAAACGCTCGTAAAAAGCCTTAATTACGGGATTAAATCTCACCGCAACTAAGGTAGCCATATACAAAACACAACGAATCTTGGCTCGTCCACCCCAAATTCTGCGTTTGCCTCGAAACTTGCCACTGTCTCGATTCAAAGGGGCTACGCCAACTAAATAGGAAATTGATTTATGTGAAATTGTGCCTAACTCTGGTAGTGATGAAATTAGAGTTACAGCTACCACTTCTCCAACTCCAGGGACGCTAGTTAACAAATTCATTTTTTGTTGCCAGTCTTGGTTGGGTGCGATAGTTGATTTTATTTGTGATTCAATCTCTTTTAGTTGTTCTTCAAGCCATTCAATATGCTCATCAATGTTGGCTTTGACCGAGTTAGTCTTACCCCTGCGACGATTTTTTTCGGCAGTAATCATGTCGCTTATCTGGCGACGGCGTTGTACTAAATCCTCCAGTTGACGGGAAGATTCATCACTGATTTGTCTAACTTCTGGACGAATCGCATTTCTAGAAGTGTGCTAACACCTTGGCATCAATGACATCTGTCTTAGCTATTTGCCCTGTTGCTTTGGCAAAATCTCTGGCTTGTCGGGGATTAATTACGGCTACGGCTAATCCTGCCTGAGTCAGTTTAATTGCTGCATCGATTTCCATGCCCCCCGTCGCTTCTAAAACAATTAATTCTGGTTGGATGTTTTTTAGAGTTTGAATTAGCTCCCTTATGCCTACTTCCTCGTTTGTTACTTGAAATAACTTTTCTGATGGACGTATATAGACATCAAGGTATTTCTGGCAAACATCAATTCCCACCCACTGTTTTTCATATCCGAAGGTGTATCCTTTAGGACTCACGAGCTTTTCTTTTTTAGGTCATATTTTTCAATCGTTTTGACTCTCGCTCATCTGACTCTTCCTTGCTAAAATACGGGTTTGATTTACCCAGGCGATCGCGCTGAAGGCATTGTGACTATTGCTAATCGCTGGGGATCCCGAACCGCTTTTGTAATTGCCTGGGTATTACTCGGTATGTTGATGTTTTCTATTCCGATCGCATTACTCTTACTACCAATGGTTTATCCCTGGTTGTTTGTTATCTTCTCACCAATCGTACTACTAAGTCTGGCGATCGCCTTGATACGTTATCAGCAACAACGTAGTCTTCCGACTTATCAAGGATTAATCCTATGGGGACGGTTGGGTATGCTGTTGGGAGTAATCGGGCTAATAGGAGCTGCTGCACCACTATAAATATTGGGAATAAAATTTTGGCGATTTTTTCTTCTCGATCGCCAACATTGTTTGAATAGACATCTCCAATAAATATACTTAAAACTTGATAAAAAATCTCAAAAACCAAGGTTTCTAAAAACTTTTAATATAAGATGACTAATATATGAAGAGCGCCCATATGCATCTTCAGCATTATTTCTTAGCCGAGGCCTAAAGTATCAATAATTTTACGTAACTTGAATACATAATCTATAGTAGATTAAACAAATTAATATGTTTGACATAATCAAACTAGCAAAATCAACCCATTCAGTAGATTCGTTGTTAGGTGATGATGAATTTAAGTCTGCGTTGGATGCATTGGCTGTCGTGGAATTGAAAGCTGCACAAGATGCCTTATTGAAATCGAAGATAGAGAAATACCCTCAGTCTCGCGAAGCTCTGACTCAAGTGCTAAAGCATCTGAACTCTGCTCATCTGTCATTTCGACAGTCCTGGTTATCGCCGGTTAATGGATTTATACGACGATACAAGAGTGAAATCCAAGCCTTATTGGACGCTAGGACGTGTTGTCTCATCGCGTTAGTTCAATATACACTGGGCGAGCCTCAAGAACTTATTGTTGATTCTCTTAATTCTGCCCAAGAAGCGATCGCCTTTGAAGAGAAAACTGGAGTTGTTGAGACCTTGTTCCACATAGTTAACCCCATCAACTTTATTGATTTCTTTTGGGAAAGATCCGAGCTGAAGTATGAAGAACTGTTTATAGCTAAGTCAGACCTTCAGGAGTTTGGAAAAGTTCTGACAAGATGAAAAGCGAAAACTGAAGGTCAAATATAGACTATTAACCTATAATATCAAGTTCGGTTGAATACTTAAATTAAGAATGAGGTCAAGTAATAAGTAATAAGTAACAAGTAATAAGTTTTTTAGGTCTGCAATAAGCCTGTTTATTTCAATTAATTATCCGTACTTGATATAACCTATAACCCATAACTTTGAATTCCGAACTTTTTTAGCATCCATCAAAACAAAATTGGCAGACTACTAGAACTGATGAGTTTGCTCTCTGACCGATGTTCTCTTCGGCATCGATTCATTGCCAGCTTTTTTGCTTAGCTTGACGATCTGAGGCGGACAACCAGAATTGACACTCTCACGGCTGAAGCGCGTGAGATTCTTTTATAGCACTGCAAAGAGTAGAAGGTTGAACCCATATCTTTAACCGCCTAGGCATTGTCAAAACGCCTCTAGCAAAACTACGAGGATCGAAGTTGAAACTGTATTGCTTTGCTACTTTTCTAGCAATATTAATTGCTCCGTTAATATCAGCATTGAACTCAATTCCTGAAGCTGAACGATACAATCCTCGTTTCACTCTTCTACCTGATGGTTTCCATCCTTCGGGTTTCTCACCAAATACGGGAATAGTATCAAGGTCTAAGCTTGAAGCTTTTGAGGAATAACTTTCTTCAGTTTCAATAAATCGAATACCATGCACAATACATAGTTGTTCAATTCTGTCTTTTAGTTTGGCAGTAGGTATTTGGACAAACTTTTGATTGTTCTTTTTCCCTAGATTAGATTTTTGTTTTTGTTTTTTGTTCCAGCCAAATACAATTGTGCCAATTTGATTCTCAAGACAGTGATTGATTGTTATTTTTGCTGCTTTATTAACAGCATCACGCATCTGTCGATTACGCTTAACTGTAATCTGATCAAATAGATGTCTGTCAACAATATCTTGATGTCTACGTACGTCCATTAGGAAACCTATTTCAAGTAACAAATAATGAGGTAGGAATTAGTAAGCTAGTTCAAACTTTAAAAAACATCGAACCAAAATTAATTGTTTTGGAAGCAACGGGAGGTATGGAAATTGATGCCGTAATCAAGTTAACTGAGGCAAAACTTTCTGTAGCAGTAATCAATCCTCGTCAAGCCAGAGATTTTGCCAAAGCGACGGGAACACTAGCCAAAACCGATGCTATTGATGCTCAATTGTTGGCGCATTTTGCCGATGCGATACGTCCTCAAGTGAGACCAATAAGTGATGAATCTTCGCGCCAACTAGAAGATCTAGTAACTCGTCGCCGTCAAATTAGTGACATGATTACCGCCGAAAAAAATCGTCGTCGAGGTAAAACTAATTCAATTCAAGCCGATATTGACGAACACATTGAATGGCTCGAAAAGCGACTCAAAGAAATTGAATCCCAAATCAAATCAGCAATTGCGATTAATGAAGACTGGCAGCAAAAGATGAAATTGTTGACTAGTGTGCCTGGAGTCGGTGAAGTAGTAGCTGTGACTTTGATCTCATCTTTACCAGAATTAGGTACAATCTCGCATAAATCAATTTCCTACTTAGTTGGTGTAGCACCCCTAAACAGAGACAGTGGAAAGTTTCGAGGCAAGAGAAAAATTTGGGGTGGACGAGCTACAATTCGTTGTGTCTTGTATATGGCGACTCTAGTGGCTGTTCGTTTTAATCCTGCTATCAAAGCTTTCTATCTGACTTTTCACGGTATCTTGGGTCGAAAAAAAACTAGGTAATAATGTTCGCTAACTTTTGTTCAATCTTGAGGTTTCCTCAACCAAATCTGACAAACCCATTGAAAGTGTACTCATCCCTCGCTCCAAAGCTTCAATTCGACCACGACGTGATAGAGCTTCAACCGCTTTCAAATAAGCTTGACTTCCAGCTTTATAGTCATTCTAAATAGGAAACATATGAAATAATATAAGCTAGATGAGAAATCAATCAGGTTAGATGACTTATAGTGTAGATTTGCGAAAGCGGGTAGTGGACTTTGTAGCGGCTGGAGGCTCCAAAGCCGAAGCATCAAGAAGATATGAGGTAAGTCTATGGTGTGTGAATGATTGGTGTCGAAGAAAGAATTTGACTCCAGCACCACAACTTGGAAGAAAGCGAAAACTAGACTCTCTAGCAATTGCCCAACATATTCAAGAAAATCCAGATGCTTTGTTAAGAGAAAGGGCGCAATATTTTGGAGTGCATACGAGTGCTATTGGGTATGCCCAGAAGCAAATGAAGTTAACTCGTAAAAAAAACGCTGAAATACACTGAACGTAAGCATAGTGAGCGAATCAGCTTTCTGAGAAATTTACGTAAAATTGTCATTCTTGACGGATCAAGCAATTTAGTTTACTTGGATGAATCAGGCTTTGAAGAATATGTCTATCGTCCTTATGGCTGGTCAAAACGAGGACAAAAAACTTACGGCGATTGCCCGAAGGGCAGTGGCTTCGCCAATCGCAATGGTAAAAGAGGAACAAGAACAAGTCTGATAGCTGGCAAAAGAGGCAAAGAGTTGTTAGCACCAGTTCTTTTTAAAGGAAGTAAATGGTGCTTTATGGTTTAATCAATGGCTCGAAGAGCATCTAATTCCCGAATTGAAACCAAACTCCACTCTAATTCTTGATAATGCGGCATTTCATCGCAAGGATGATGTGTTTCGCATTGCCGAACAAGCGGGTCACAAAGTTTTGTTTTTACCACCCTATTCACCTGATTTTAATCGTATCGAACAAGACTTTGCGACGCGAAGCTAATCCTTTAGGGCATCCTCAAAAAAAGACGTATTTATTCCGCTCCTGGTACTTCCTTGGATGACATCGTTAAATCATACGGAAATTATTTAGAATGACTATACCTAAATATTGATGACGAGAAGGATTGCCATTTTTGGTGACAAAAATCGGCTCATGGGACATCCATTTGTAATACCAATAACGACCACCCTTTTTTCCTTTAGCTTGGTAGCGCACAATCCAACAACCAGACGGAGCAATTTCACCTTCGTCCCTTATGTCTTGAATATCTTGTTGGAGTTGTTTAATAAGATGTTTAAGTTCATCTAGACGAGTGGCTAGATCCTTCTGTTGACGGGCATTAGCCATAGTTCAGCTCAGAAATAATCGGATATAGTTGTGTAACAAAGTTCGCCAACTATATTCTCATTCTAGTCCTCTCCAAAGTTACAATCAACTCGCTTCTAAACTTCAACCAGGGGAGCGTAATTGCCATCCTTCACATAAAGATTGCAGCTCTAAAAAGCCACGCCATAACACCGTGATGCCAATATTACTCTTTCGGCGATGACTCAAGTAACCGCCCAAACGAGCTACAGCTTGTATCGCCCAAGCTACCGTTAAATCTACTGCGGTGACTGATTTTCCAAATTTGGCAGCTAAAACCTCAATTTGTACCTGATTTAAAATTGAAGATGCAGGTGCATCTGGTTTGGTTCGATGAACATAGGTCATTTTTAACAATTGTGCAGCGATATTCGTTAAAAATCCCAGTAAAACTTGCATACTATCTCCAGATAGACGATAGCTTTCCGCTTTACACCCTGACTTGAGAATTTTATGATATTCTTCAATTCGCCAACGGTAAGTATACCATCGTAAAATGGTTTGTGCTTGTTCCCCATTGGTAACGGGTTCGGAGGTCAAGATCATCCATTCTACGGGTTCACAGCCTTCTGGGGGGTCAATTTCTACGGCATAAACCCCATAAACTTCAAAATATTCTGGTTCTTTCATTCTGGCAGGACTGCGAAGTTTGATGGGTGCATATCTAATTGCCAGAGTAGCGGTTCGCTCTTTTCGATTTGGGGTTTTGGCTAATTCTACTGCTACTTCCATCTTGATAGATTGAGATGGGAGCCATGACCATAAATAACTGTTTGACTCTGATAATGCCCTATTATGTGCTGCTCTTACCACTAACCCTGTATTTGCGGTTTGACTGACTTGTTCAAAGACTTCCGCGATATCTCCTTCTCGGTCAAATACATGAATTACTTTGGTGCTAATACTCTCTGGTTCGGATTTTTCTAAGAGTTTCTGGACGGATTGGAGAGCTTCTATCCATTTATAAGATTCTTTTTGTTCAATCGGACGTCTTCTTGCTTCCGCTTGCTTTTTCTGCTTCTGTTTCTGAGTTAAACTCTTACTTTCTTCATGATTTCGATGCCACAGTTTTTCTGTTAATAATCCTATGGGTTGTCCATTCTCCCCATTTACAGCTAAGGTGCTATGTAAAATTAGTCCATTCCCACCATTGCCAATGGGTCCATATTCGGCTCTTTTTTCGCGGATTTTCTTGTAATCGAGATAGGTTGTATCTCCTACTGCTAATACGATTGAGAGTTCTTTAATCTGCTCTGCTGTTTGAAGATGATAGGGTTGGCACACACTGTTTAGGCTAGTTTTCGGATTGGCAAAGAATTCATAAGCTCTTTTCAGGTCACTTGCTCTCTCAAAAATCGCGGAGAGTGGTTTGCCATATTTTAACGATAATCTCGATTCGATGAACATAGCCCTTTTGGTTAAACGCTGATCTCCAAAGTCACATTTTTCGGTTATTAAATTTTTGGTCTGATTCATTCACCACTCAAAATCTGCTCAATTATTTTGCTCTATCGAGAGGGCAGATTTCTCGAAATGGATAAAATTGTTAGCGAATATTGTTACACAACTTATATACCCTTCAAAAGATGCCGTGAAAAGTCAGAGCTTTCTATGAGCGTTTGCTCAAAAAAGGGAAACTCAAAAAAGTTGCTTTGACTGCTTGTATGCACAAGCTTTTAATTTTGCTCAATGCCATGATGAGAAATAATCAAACCTGGCGACAAGAAGTTAGTCCGTAATTGGCAACCTCAAATCGTTTAGTTCAATGACCGCGATCGCTTTGATTTTGTCTTGTTTGCAGCAAGTTGTGACTGTGACGAGGGAATTTTCTTGCTTTATTTAGTCGTAGCGCGATCGCCTGAAAAAAACAAATTTAACTTGACATTCAAGACAATCGCTTTAGGAAAAGCAGTACTTCGAGTTTTCCGCCTCGCGCTGAAGCGTCGAGGTTACCAACTTACGTATTCCATGTAATAAACATAGCTAATTTGTTGACTACAGACTTGCTTAAAGAACGCCATAATAAATACAGAGGTGATCTTCTATGTTCTCATCCTTAAAAGTTCTTTTAGCAGCAATTGTAGACTACGCTGGACTTTTTCCTCCAGCAAAGCTTAGTCTAGAAAAGGCGATCGCTAATTTTATCCAATATAATCAAACTCCTTCTAATTGGTTTTTAGGTCGCTTTGTCGTTCCCGTGTCTCGATTGCTAGAGTTAGAATTACTTCTTAATAACGGAGCTTTAAAAAATACCTTAGCCAAACCTTACTCACTCAGCGTAATTCTATCTGAAAATTGGCAACTAGGATTAAAGCAAATTCAAGCTTTTAACAATAGTAACAAGCTTAGGATCGCCTCAATTGAATTTAAACCGCTGCCTCCTGAGGAAATTAAACAAGCGATTCTCCATTTGCCGCAGGGAATAGAATCATTTTTTGAAATTCCCCTAGCCGATTCTCCATCCCAAAATTTAGAAACATATTTAGCAGTGCTACAAAATACTAACGCTTCAGCCAAAATCCGTACTGGAGGTCTAACTGCTGAGACTTTTCCCAAGATAGACAAACTTTGTCAATTTATTTTTGCTAGTGCTAGAACTAAAGTTCCTTTTAAAGCAACAGCAGGGCTGCATCATCTTTTACCTGGAAAATATCCACTAACCTACGAGCCAAATAGCTTATCTTCCTCAATGCAGGGCTTTCTCAACCTTAGTATCTTAGCTTCTTTAGTATATTGGCAAAAATTAACCTCAGATGAAGCGTCAAGAGTTCTGCAAGAATCATCTATCAATAGTTTTCAAGTTCAAGAAGACAATATTGTTTGGAAAGATCGTCAACTTAACCTTTCTGAATTACGACAGGCGAGACAGTATTTTTTCCGTTCTTTTGGTTCTTGTTCTTTTCAAGAGCCTTTAGATGAGCTTAGGGAGCTGCAGTTACTATGAACCATTCAATTAATCACACTCACGATCCTAGTTTACGTAGTTGGGTAGAATCAGCCAATCACAAGGGAACTGATTTTCCGATTCAAAATTTACCTTTTGGTGTATTTCGACATCGAGATACAACGATAAGTCCCCGTATTGGTGTAGCCATCGGCGATCGCATTCTTGATTTGTTTGCTTGTCAACAGATAGGACTACTTCAAGAACTGCCTGAAAGTTTGCAAGCAGCCTGTATCGAACCTAACCTAAATCCTTTAATGGCACTAGGCAGTTGGGCGACTTCCGCTTTGCGCGATCGCTTGAGCGAGTTACTGAGATTAAATGGCTCACCCCCGCCTTTAGAAGCGAAAATACTGATACCTATGGCAGAGGCAGAATTACTGCTACCGGCTAGTATTGGTGACTACACTGATTTTTACGCCTCTATTTTCCATGCTACTAATGTGGGCAAATTATTTCGTCCCGAGAACCCTTTACTGCCTAACTATAAGTATATTCCTGTTGGTTATCACGGACGCTCTTCTTCTATTGTTGCCAGTGATACTCTTATCAAACGACCCCAAGGTCAGAAAAAAAGACCTCAAGAATCAGCCCCTACTTTCGGCTTGTCTAAACTTCTCGATTATGAGGTAGAAGTTGGGTTTTTCGTTAGCTCTGGTAACGATTTAGGACAGTCTATTGCAATTGACCAAGCAGAGGAACATATTTTCGGACTTTGTTTAGTTAATGATTGGTCAGCAAGAGATATTCAAGCTTGGGAGTATCAACCGCTGGGTCCTTTTTTAGCCAAAAGTTTTGCAACCACAATTTCTCCTTGGATAGTCACTTTAGAAGCTTTAGCCCCCTTTCGCTGTCCAGTTTTTGCCCGTCCCCAAGAAGATCCAACTCCACTGTCCTATCTCGCCTCAGCACTTAATGCTCAACTAGGTGGTATCGAGCTGACGGTTGAGTTACGGTTGAGTTCGGCACAGATGCGCTCCCAAGAAATTGAGCCTTTACGGGTAAGTCAAGCTTCTTTTGAGGAAATGTACTGGACAATCGCTCAGATGCTGACTCACCATACTAGTAATGGTTGTAATCTTCGTCCTGGTGACTTGCTAGCCAGTGGAACTGTTTCCGGTCCTAAGTCAGGTTCTCAAGGATCTTTACTCGAAATTACCCGACGTGGTTCTCAACCAATCGAATTACCAACTGGTGAAGTACGCTCTTTTTTGGAAGATGGTGACGAAGTGATATTGTATGGATATTGTGAGCAAAAAGGTTACGTCAGGATTGGTTTTGGCGAGTGTCGGGGTAAACTTATCTAACCAAAAGAAATTTTAGGTGTCAGCTAATAGCCATTAGCCTAGTATTTTACTTCGGTAAATCTCTTTCAGTTTTTAACCATCTGCTTTGGGGTTGAATTAAGAATTTGAGGTAAATCGGAATTTTGCCCAACAGATAAAAGGGGAGAGCAATGAGATTTTTAAGAGGCAGATCCGAACGTCCAAATCTAACCCAAGCTAATAATACTCCTAAGATTAAGAATCCACCAGCTATACTAGCCAGAATTGCTGGGATGGTAGATGCACCACCTAAGAATACCGCTAACCAAGTAATAAGCATACTAATTAGCCAAATCATCAATAGCAAAGACAACGGGGGAATAAAAATGTCTAACGCTAATCCCAAGGAAGCAAAACGTCCCGTTTTCCAGAAGGCTTTGAGAAGTCGAGGAACTTCCACTAAGATCATTTCTACATGTCCATGTTCCCAACGCGATCGCTGACTTTGGGCATCTTTGTCTTTCATCAAACGACCAACAACTAGAGCATTTTCGCAAAATACAGGGCTGAACCCAGCTAAAGCTAAGTCTACTGTTAGCTGCATATCATCAGTGGTTTTACTTCCAGCAAGAGAAACTTGACTGATTAATGACCAAGGAAAAGCCATTCCCGAACCAGTTAATAAACAGTGCCAACCTAAACGATTTAAACCCAATAGCCGTACTAAATTTTTAACCTTAATCGCAAACATGGAAATACTGTCCTTGAAGCTAGGTTTCTCTGGTTGTTCCATGAGATAGGTTGCTTGCACTGGTCTACCAGTAGCGATCGCCTTACAGGTAATTTTTTCCAGAGTATGGGGTTTAATAATACAGTCACCATCCAAAATCACCAGCACTTCAGGAGGGTTATCTTTAATGTGGTGCATGGCATAGTCTAAAGCATATCCCTTACCCCGATTAGTTAGATGCGCTCTTTCTAAGACCGTTACTCCACTCGCTCTGGCAAGTTCTGCCGTATTATCATGACAATTATCAGCAATGACAATTACTCGATCTTGTTCCGTAATTTGTTTCAGTAATACTTCTAATACTGCTTCAATTTGTTTAGCTTCATTGTGAGCAGGAATTAAAACTGTAGTTTTTGGTCGTTCAATAGGGGTTAAATTTAGATGAGATGGTCGTGAGATAAAAGCTGCAAAGCATTCAATAAAAAAAAGGCAACAGGGAATAATTAAAACTATCCCACCCAACAATAGAAGGATATTAACAAGATTGAGAAGAGCCATTTCAATAATAATTTATCTATTATCTGTTATTAGATGATTTCTAATGCTGACTAATTAGCAATATCATATAACCTCGCACTAGTAAACTAGGTATTCGTTACTAGATATATTTGCCAGGGTAAAAGATATGTGTCGATATTCGCCTCAACTGCAACCTATGGGTTGATCTGAACCATCTTTTTTTATAGTATATGATCGCCTCTATCTCATAAATCGTGTTACAAAGGTTACTTTTGTAATTCACGATGTCAACTCAATATGCTGATTTCTATTTGTGTCATTACTTTTAAACGACCCGAGGGTTTAAAACGTCTTTTAAAAGGTCTTAATCAACTAACTTTCAAGACTATCAAGCGTCCCGATATTGAGGTGATTGTGGTAGACAACGACACTCGTGGTGCAGCCGAAAAAGTTTGTCAAGCAATTAAACCAGATTTCCAGTGGTCACTCAAAACTGATATGCAACCACAACGAGGAATTACTTACGCTCGCAATATGTCAGTTAGATTGGCCTCCCAAGAAACCGATTTTGTGGTCATCATTGATGATGATGAAGTACCAGAATCATCTTGGCTAGAAGAACTATTATTAGCGCAGCAAAAATATGATGCAGATGTAGTAACAGGACCCGCTCTACCTTACTTTCAAGAACAGAATGTCCCAAGTTGGGTGACTAAAGGAAACTTTTTTGATTGTCCTCGCTATAAAACTGGAGAACAACGTCATGTTGCCTTTACCAACAACGTAATGATTCGGGGAGAGATTATTCGTCAGTACGATCAAGTATTTGACGATCGCTTTGCGATTACAGGTGGTGAAGATTCCCACTTGTTCCTGAGCCTTAACAAAGCTGGATATAAAATTATCTGGGCAGATGAAGCGATCGTTTATGACTGGATTCCTTCTTCTCGTACTAACCTGAAGTGGATTCTGGCAAGAGGTTATCGTACTTGGGGTACTCATAGTTTAGTGGAAAAAGAGTTATACCCTTCCCTGCTGGTGCAGTTTATCAGAATGCTTAAAGGTTTAGCCTTGATTTTAATTGGTATCTTGAAGCTGATTCCTGCCTCATTAACAGGTAAACCGGCGATCGCCAATTCTTTACTGTATATCTATCGTGGTGCCGGTACTTTTGCAGGTTTATTAGGTATAGATTATCAAGAATACAAGACAGTTCACACGGATTTGGGAGTTAGTGAACAGTAAATAAGAACCTGGAATAGGCTGAATCAATATGTGTAGAGATTTTTTTGATTTTTGCCATGGTAGAAATTGGAAGAAATTTTTAGAATGTGCTGAGCAATACCTCTACTGACAAAACTAGGTGTTAGCATCATTAGCTGAAATATATAAAACTCTAAAAAAGAATTAGCTATGATAACTAACACTGCTGCGTATACTATTGTTGCATTCGCTTACTTTGCCTTTATAGTAGCTACTTGGTTGATGTTTACTATGTAACTATTACACCAGTCGCAAAATGAACGGGTAACGGAAAGCTTTTTCTGGGGTTTGCAGACAGTGAATAACTGCCCAAATTGACAAGCCCCAGTGAATAACTAGCCAAATAGGACCTAAGATAAAGCCTAACAAACCCAATGTGAAAAAGGAAAGAACAGCAATGATACCTCCAACTAGCCACACATTTAAATGAAAATTAATTGCTTCTTTGGCGTTTTCCTTGATTAAAGAGTCTTCAGATACCAATAGAATAGTAATAGGAATACCAATGGAAAAAACTAACGCACTAATAAAAACCGAACCATGAGCCACAGCCGAAAGTAACTTCTGTTTATCTGTATTAGATTCTGCTTGCATCTCTTCTCCTAATAACATAAGCGAGTTATCGATACAGTTAAATATTATCGTCTACGAAAGACTTTAAGAAGTAGAGATTATACTAAATCAGCTTCTGCCCTTTTCTGTTATGGACAAGCTGACAAACGTGAGTTAGAAGTTTGGAGTTCGGAGTTCGGAGTTCGGAGTTCGGAGTTCGGAGTTATAGTTTTTTCAACAAAAAACAAGAGTTTACCGGATATCGAAACTTACAAAATCTCACCTTTTTAGCTTTATCAAACTGACGTTGACAAATAAAAAGCATCCAGCTAGTTTTGGATGCTCATAGTTATAGTTACAAGTGGTAAGTTTACTTAAATCCTACTGCTGCTTGCCAAACGAAAGCCAAAGCCAGGAAAAATACAGGGATTAAAGGTAGAACATCCACCAACGGGTTAAACATAGCGTAAGCTTCTGGCAAATCTGCCAAGAACATTGCAGCTTCCATATATCTATATACCTTCCAACAATTTTCTTAAAATATAGTAAGAATATTATCATAATTTGGCTGGGTGATTTTCAGTAACAGTACCGTTATCTGGTGATTCCCGAATTTGATAGGCAATCGCTGTATTCAGTAACCAAGTCCTTAACTTTAATCCCAAACTAGTACGCTCACAAGTTTGAATTGAGGGGTAAATCTTCTGACTCCGAACTCCGAATTCCGAATTCCGAACTTTTTAGCATCCATCATTTCAAAATTGACAGTCCACTATTTTTGACTGCGCCACCAGCCCCGGACTAGTTTGATTTCATTGTAGCTATAGCTATCTCCCAATGCATCTTTAATAGTTTTAAGACTCATATCTCCAACCTGTTCAATAGTCTTGATAATTATCTTTTGCCGCTCGGCTTTAACTAGCTTGTTGAGAGCAACGGGTTGCTTCATTTCTATTAGTTCGCTGAGATGACTATTAATGGTCGACACTGCAAAGCCTCGCTGCTTGGCAATTTCTACTACGCTTAAACCCTGCTGATGTAGTTGTAGAGTGGTCATCTGACTTTTAGAAGGAAGATTAACTGGTAATTTGTGTTGTTCGGTAAACTCTCTAATTGCTGAAATAAAGCTATCACCGTACTGGTGAGCTTTGTATTCATTGACTCCTGATAACTTGGCAAAATCAGTTAGGGTTTGGGGGCGTATCTGTGCCATTAGCTTTAAACTAGAATCGGCAAAAATCATATAAGGAGCCAAGGAATTGTGGTCGGCGATTTGTTTGCGTAATTTCCTTAGTTTTTCAAACAGTAATTCAGCTTCTGCTTTTCGTGGATTGTAGGTAGCTGACGTTTTAGTTTGATGTTGGTTAACTGCAATTTTAACTACTAGTTGATTCCGAAAAATTTCCCAACTGCGTTTATTTAGTTTGAGGATAGGATAGCCGTCGGTTGTTTGTCCTACAAGACCTTGATGCACAAGACTTCTCCCTAACATTCGCCATTCATCTGCGGTTCGACCTTTCCCGATACCGTAGGTAGATAATAGATGATGCCCATACTGAAAGATTTTCTGTTTCCGTGAACCAATCAAGACATCTACTATATGATTGATGCCAAATTTTTCTTGGCAACGGGCAACACAAGAGAGGAACTTTTGCGCTTCAACTGTCCAGTCTTCAATCGGTTTGGGGTTGAGACAGTTATCACACTTGCCACAGTTACCCCGATATCTTTCCCCAAAATAACGCAAAATAATAGTGCGACGGCAATCATTACCCTCAGCATAGTTAATTACTTGGCGTAGCTGTTGCAGGGCAATTTTTTGCTCGTTATGATCGGGTTTTTGTTTAATCAGAAATTCTATTTTTTGGCGATCGCCTAAGCTAAAAAATAGAATCGATTTGGAAGGTTCACCATCTCTCCCCGCTCGCCCTGATTCTTGATAAAAACTTTCGATACTGCGGGGCAAATCATAATGAAATACAAACCGCACATCAGGTTTATTAATCCCCATCCCAAAAGCAATAGTGGCAACTATAATTTGAACATCATCCCGCAAAAAACTAGTTTGATTATTGCTTCGTTCTCGATCTGATAATCCTGCATGATAGGGTAGCGCATCAACTCCGTCATATTGTAATCTGGTAGCGACTTCTTCTACGCTACGACGACTCAAGCAATAAACTATACCCGCACCCGATTCAGCACGGATAGCTCGAAGTAACTTGCGATAAATGTTACGGTCTTTAGTCTGAACTTCATAATGAAGATTAGTGCGATCAAAACTAGCAACATGGACATCAGGCGATCGCAAGTTGAGCTGTTGAATGATATCCTGCTGAACTCTTTTGGTAGCAGTAGCGGTTAGTGCTTGAATCGGAATCTGAGGATAGCTTTGGCGTAATAACTTTAAGTTGCTGTATTCAGGGCGAAAATCGTGTCCCCATTCCGAGACACAATGGGCTTCATCAATGGCGATCGCCGAAATCCCGACACTATTTACCACTTTCTCTAAGAATAAGCTAAATTTCTCGTTTAAGAGTCTTTCAGGAGCAAGGTAAAGTAGTTTAATCTGATTTTTGAGAATCGCTATCTGACGTGATTTTAGCTCGTCATTTCTTAGTGTACTGTTGAGATAAGTAGCGTTAATTCCATTATCCTGTAATGCATCTACCTGATCTTGCATCAAGGCAATTAGAGGAGAAACAACTATCGTGATGCCTTTTCTAAGAAGCGCTGGTAATTGGAAACAGAGAGATTTACCCCCACCAGTAGGCATAATTGTCAGCAAATCCCTGTTTTTCAAAGCCGCTTCAATAATTTTCTTTTGTCCAGGGCGAAAGGAATCGTAACCAAAAAAATGTTTTAAAGCTTCCTCTAGAGAGGCAAAAGTTGACATAACCTTAATGCGGGATATCGGTTCTCAAAGGTTATTGTAGAATACAGAATTTGTTGAAAGACGAGGTGGATATCCTTAGGATCTCTTACAAGATGCGTCCCCTGATTTGTCGGAACAAACGACATGACTGAAGGTGATCGCCACTCTAGATAGTAATTTCGATATCTACCAACGTTATCTTAAACAACCTTTTGAAAGAGTCTTTTGCCCCTCTGATTAAAATTTGGCGATCGCACTGAGAAGAACTGACGTCTCATCCCGATCAACTCTCATACATATTTACTTCAACAGTCTTGCTTAGATTTATTGGGAGTTTGATTGATTTTTGCCCAGTAAATCCCACTAGCAAAGTGCGCTAATTCCTTACAATGCAAACTTTATCACTTTTTGTCAAACTGAAAGTTCAGATATCATAGCTAAATTATCAACCAACAATTGTTTGGAACGTGCGCTCTTAAACCTATCATCTTGGTAATTGCGATCGTTAACGTTCTTCTAACGACAAAAATTTTACTTAGGATAAGAAATAATTAAAGTCTAATATTCCTTATGCTATCGCGGGGATTTTCACTGCGGATATCGCGAATTTTTTCATAAAAATCTCTTTCTTTAGCAGTAATTTGCTTGGGGGTAGCAATAATAATGCGTACTAGCTGATCTGTTCTGCCACCTTTGGGAGAAGACCAACCTTTCCCTCTGAGGCGTAATACTTGACCAGAACGAATACCAGCAGGAACTTTCATATTCACAGCGCCATCAGGAGTGGGAATACTGATGGAAGCTCCTAGAACTGCCTCGTCTGGAGCGACAGGAACTTCACAAACTAAATTATCTCCTTCAAAATCAAAAAACGAATGGGGGTTTAATTTAACATTCAGATACAAATCTCCTCTCGGTTGACCGTAACCACTGGGCTTTCCTTTTCCTGCTAGACGGATACGAGTACCTGGTTTAGCTCCCGCAGGGATACGAACTTCCATTGTTTCTGCTCCTAGTTTGAGACGCTTAGTTGTACCTCTAAATGCTTCAGAAAAGCTTAGACTAATACTAGCTTCACTTTGGACTGGTGCTGATTGCTGACCAAAACCACCAAAATCCTGAAAGTTGTTGTTTGAATAAGAGCGTGAACTACTATTCTTAGTAGAAGTTTGATACGAGTACTTTTGAGAATTAGTACTATTAGCTCCAGGAGTGGAAAAGCGTCCCAATAGTTCGTTGATGAACTCTTCAAAATTACCGTATTGGCTAAAGTCTGTCCCACCAAAATCAACTTGAGTATTGGAATTACTTCTGGAGTATCCTGTTGCCGTACTCTGTTGCCAATATTGACCAAAACGGTCATATTTAGAACGCTTATCCGTGTCAGATAACACTTCATAAGCTTCGCTAATTTCCTTAAACTTTGCCTCAGCTGCTTTGTTCCCCTGATTGCGGTCAGGATGATATTTTAATGCTAGTTTTCTAAATTGCTTTTTTATCTGATCCGCACTGGCAGTTTTGCTAACTCCTAAAATAGCGTAATAATCTTTAAATTCAGTTGAAGGCATAAGGTTATCTGCTCCTGGGAAAAATGTGCCGAATCTGAGTAGGTCGAACTAAATATAAATAGAATTAATAATCTTATTTAAAGTTTAACCTTAAATACTCATAGGTTAATCTTGTAGCAGCTCAAATTTAAGATGCGTTGACATCTATCAAACTTTTTTAAAAAAAGGGGTGGCAAGTAAAAGCACACCCCTTTTTTAGATATCAAGATACTAACTCTAAACTAATTCTTTGGTAAAAAGTGATAGAAAATTAGTTGCTGGTAGTTACTGACAAGATTTTAAATTACCTATATAACAGTATTATCAGCTATGGTCGCATTTTTTAAAATAACGACAATACCACTACGAATATAAAAGCCGTCGTCTTCTCTTTGAGCTTCTTCAACTCGATCTTTATTTATTATCTGGACATTACGACCAATACAAGCATTTTTATCTACAATGGCATGACGAACTGTTGACCCTTCACCAATTCCAACAGGAATTCCTCCTTTTTGTAAGCCAGATTCCCTTTCAGCAAAGGGATCGTAGAAATCTGCCCCCATAATCAAAGTGTCTTCAATGGTGCAGTTAGCTTCTATTCGAGTTCGCACTCCGATTACAGAGTGATTAATCTGACAATTTTTGAGGATACATCCTTCACCAATCATGGACTCATTGACTTGACAATTCAGCAGTTTGGTTGGTGGTAAATAGCGGGAACGAGTATAAATTGGGGCTTTTTCATCGTAGAAGCTAAAATCAGGTTTAGGTTGCTTTGTAAGAGCTAAATTTGCTTCATAAAATGATTCAACTGTTCCAATGTCTTCCCAATATCCCTTAAATAGGTATGCTTGGAGATTGTGATCCTTAGCCGCTCCAGGAATAATTTCATTTCCGAAGTCGGTTTGATCGGGGTGTTTTTCTAATAAGTTGACTAAAACGTCCTTTTTAAACACATAGATGCCCATAGAAGCTATGTACGGACTTTTCTGAGCTTTTTCTGGTGTCAGACCCAATATGCTGGTATCTACCTGCATTTTTTTGAGATCTTCACCCTTGGGTTTTTCGGAAAAGTCGATAACTCTACCTTGATTATCAATTTTCATCAAACCAAAACTAGAAGCTCTCTTATCATCAATTGGCACTACAGACAGAGTTATGTCGGCGTTGGTTTCCCGATGGTGCCGAATAAACTTGCTATAGTCCATACGATAGAGATGATCGCCTGAAAGAATAATACATTCATCAACATCCCATTCCTTAATCGAGTTAATATATTGGCGCACAGCATCAGCAGTACCTTGAAACCAACCCGAGTTGTCCTTAGTTTGCTGCGCTGACAATACCTCCACAAATCCTTCCCTAAATCCAGAAAAATTATAACTGCGATTTAGATGTCGATTAAGAGAAGCAGAATTAAATTGAGTCAGAACATAAATTTTAAGAATCTCTGAATTTATGCAATTACTGACTGGAATGTCTATCAAACGATATTTACTGGCTAGAGGTACTGCCGGTTTAGCCCTTAATTTTGTTAGGGGATATAAACGAGTACCCGCACCGCCTCCGAGAATAATACCTAATACTCTTTTCACTTCAAAAAAACCTCGTGACTGCCTGTGCCTCTCCAAATAAAGTTTATCTGACTGGGGGACAGATTCAGCAAAATGAAGTGGAAAAGAATCTATTTTGTTAAAGTGTAAAAGAGGATGTAATGTAAACACTCATTGAACCTAAGCTCAGTATCGTCACCTATTATTTAGTTTTTTAGGAAATTGTATTAAATATGTCATCAACAGAAACACAGCTTCCTCCGAAATTAGGCAAAATTGTTGCTCGTTTTCAACGTCGTTCTAATCCCAAGCAAAAGTACGAACAACTACTTTGGTATGCTAAAAAACTTCCCGAAATGCCAGAATCGTCTAAAATAGCCCAAAATAAGGTAAATGGTTGTGTTTCTCAGGTATACATTACTGCCAGTCTTCAAGATGGTAAAGTATTTTATCAGGGTGATTCAGACGCACAATTAGTTAAAGGGCTTGTGGCCTTCTTAATTGAAGGATTAAATAATTTACCTCCTGAAGAAATCATCCAGATAGAACCGGACTTTATCGAGGATACAGGCTTGAAAGTTAGTCTTACTCCGTCCCGAGCCAATGGCTTTTTCAATATTTTTCAGATGATGAAGAAAAAAGCTCTCGGGTTTCATTTAGGAACAACAGAACAACCTGAAAATTAATGATTTAAATTTATTTAGTCTTGGTTGTTTGTTTCTCTTTCAGAAATTACTCTCGTGCAACACCAATCTGTAGGCAGAGCAGAAGGCCAACCCATGCGAATTGCTTCTGGACAAATAGTCATCACCGTTAATTGACAATCAATTAGCTGGAATCCTTCTTTCTTACACTGCTTTAAACTGTGTTTGAGGATTGTGTCATCTTTAAACTCAATGGTGTTGTTGCATTGAATACAAACAACGTGATGGTGATGATGAGGATAAGGTTGGTTCAGCTCATAATGCTTGTGACCTTCAGCTAATTCTAATTCTCGCAAAATCCCCATTCGTGCCATTAACTTAACACTGCGGTAGATAGTTGATAAACTAATCGCTTCACCTCGTTTAGTAACGAGATTATGTAACTCTTCAGCACTTAGGTGATTGCCTTTAGGTAGATTTTGAAATACGTGCAGGATTTTTTCTCTCTGAGGAGTCATCCGCCAGCCTCTAGAATTTAGTTCCGCTTTTAAGGAAGCTGCCGTGTAATTTGCCATACCATTCTTTTTTCAATTATTTCTTGCTTATTGACAATGATAGTGTTCTTGCGCGGCCTTTGCAATAAAGTTTGGTTACAGAATTATGTGTTAGGTTGTTCCCAGCTCTTTATTTGCTCTACTACAATTAGAGAAAAATTAGAGAAATAATTGTTTATCAAGAAGGAGGGACTAACCACAAGAAAATTGGCGAGGGAATATTTCTCAATACTCCGTAAACCAAAATAACCAATATAGTTACGATTATTTGTAGATTTTTATAGTGAATAGTGTATAAGTTTATTCTATAAAAATATTTGACAAAATAGGGTGTAATCCAATAAATAAGATACGGTAGGCATATTATTAATAATGGATTAAACCTCAAAGCAGATTGCCAATTTCCATGTAGCAATTGATGTAAAGCTCTCAACATTCCGCATCCAGGACAATAAAATCCCCCCCACTCTCTTGATAGACTTGGGGGGTATATTTTGTTGGGATCAGCTGGATTAAAATTATATAAAATTTGAAATATTAGCGTGCTTAGAGCGCATATTGCCGCTAACTGGTAGGTTTTGGTTGACATATAAATATGACAGATATAACTATCAATAAATTTGCAAAATTATCAGACTTTAGTATAGTCACTGAAGACAAAAAAAGAGTTGCCTGAATATACTGTTGTGCAATGAACTAAGCATAAAAATATTGAATAGTTATGACTAATCCTCAGAACGGAAATGCTAACAACAAAAAGATTGTTTGTGGTATCTGTGGCATTATATTGGGAGCTTTAGGAATTCATAAATTTATCCTAGGTTACACTACAGAAGGCTTAGTGATGTTACTAGTAAGCGTTTTAACTTGTGGTCTTGGTTCACCAGTTATGGGTATCATCGGTCTAATTGAAGGGATTATGTATCTAACTAAATCTGATGATGAATTTTATAACACTTACATGGCAGCAAAAAAAGGCTGGTTTTAGTTACTAATGCTGGAATTGAAACGTACTTCGAGCAAAATCATCCTGGCTATTTTGGGAGCAGTTTATTTAACTACCTTCTCTAACCTAGACATTAATATATTTTTTAAGAGCTACGCAGCGATAATGCCAGTACAAGTCCTGGCATTGATCTATGGGATTTACTTAATCTACAGTGAGAAGCGAAGATCTCAAAATAATAGCTAAGCTAAACAATATTTTTTTCATTAACCCGTCTAATTGCTACCACTCCTGGTAAAGGAGGCTGATTAACCTTGCCACTAGGCCAATTTGAACCAATAGGTACTTGTCTTTGTTGTTTAAATACTGTGCCATCAGTAGCTAGCAGTTCAAAATTTCGTGATTCTGCTGCCATATTTTGACGAATCCCGTTTCGTTCTCCTGGATGTTGGATCGCTAAAAACAAATTGCTGTTATTGCTATCAAAGGTTAACCCGGTACATTCACATTCCATGGGACCGATCGCAAACGGATAACTATTTCCTGCATCATCACCAGTCAGGGGAACATACCACAGAGAGTTATTCCCAAATACCCCTAGTAAATCCTTGCCAGATAATGATTCTCGGTTTTCTGTTCTAGCGGGAACTGTAACATTATGAGTACTAGTAGACATATCAGTTACCATCCAAAGATTTCCAGCTCGATCAAAAGATAAATTATCAGGATTGGCAAAGCCAGCACCTCCTTTAGCTGGTTCGCCTCCAGTGGCGAGCATACTCCAGGTAAAACTAAGGGAGGCAGGATCTTTGTCATCTTCTTCGAGTTTCATAATCCAGCCATATTCATAATTGGACTCGCCATCAGGACCAACAAAGATGGCTTTATCTGGACCACCATCGCTGCCATCAGAGCCAGAGGTAAAGGCAATAAACAAAATACCTTCCTCATTAACAATGGTGTCCTCAGGACGAGCTGTACAGGTTATTCCTGCTGCATTAGCAGCAAAGTGAGCATCAATTAAAATTGCTCCTTGGGTTTCTTGGGGGCTATCTCCTTGATATATATCTCCCAAAGTTTTATAGTTTGTAACCATGGGTTGCATCTGTTCTTCTGTAGTCACTTCAATCACTCCACCCGCAGCACGATCGCTATTGGGCAAGATCACTATTCCCCCTACTACCTGATTGGGTGATACAGGATTGACTAAAGTATCAGGATTGAGGGGAATCCATTCTCCAATACCATTGGGGTAAAATTTTGCTCCATAGAGCATACCATCCTCAAATAAGCGGGAGTTGGATTTATCCTGGGGATTATTTACTTGACCACTACTAATAAACTTGTATAAATGACCTCCACGGCGATCGCATCCTGAATAAACTGCCAGATTTTTGCCTGCAACCGCACGAATACCAAAAGCTTCATGGCGATAACGTCCCAGCCAGGTATGTTTAGTTCCATAGTCGTCGGGGTTAGCTGGGTCAATCTCCACCATCCAACCGTATTTATTTCCGGCTAGACCAAATACATTTCCTCTGCCGTCAAGATCTTCATCAGTAATTAAAAATGGAGTGGCACTGGGATGCAAGGAAGAACCATCTGCCATAACTGGTTCGGGTACTTGATCTTGGAAATTTTCTTCCGCGCTGAGTACGGTTCCCCAGGGTGTTGTCCCTCCAGCACAATTTTGAAATGTGCCAATAATGCGATCGCCTAAGCCATCTTCATAACCCAGTTTGTTGGCTTTAGTAAATATTGCCACTGCTGCACCGGTCGACCTGAGGGAACGCTCAGGGTTATCCAAACCTGAAATTCCCGTAACACGGCGATCGGCATCAGAATAAGTTCTCTCCCAAATACCATCTGCATTTCGCTTAACCGAAATTACTCCCAGTCCCTGGTCGATTAATCCTTCCCGGGAAATTTTCCTGATTTTTCCTTTGAGTTGGTCATTATCTGTAAGACTAAAAGCATCAATTTCACCCTCTTGCGGTTTAGTCAGAGCAATTAATTCAGTAAAAGGAAGTTGTTTGCCAATCACCAGGGGATAAGTTTGCATCCAGGTACCTCCGCTAATATATTCAAAATTAACCGTGAGGTATCCCTCGTTGGGAACAGTCTCAATCAGAGATAAATAGTCGTTATTATAGCCAAAACGGGAATCTCCTACGCGATCGCCCCAAGCAGCAATCAAATCATAAGTAAAATTTTTTGGTAAAACTAAATCATCTTTAACTTCATAGCTTCCATAAGTCTCTATTTGTTCCGAAATGGGAAGTTGCTCTATCTCAAGAGGAAGAGGAACTTTAACTGATTTAAAGCCCAAACTAGAATTAGCTGAGCTCAAAGATGAGTAGTCAGTTTGAGCTATGGCGGGGAAATTGCCTAATTGAAGTCTTTCTTGTCCCCTGGAACCTGAAGCCACAGATCCAGCAACAGCAGCAAAAAAGAACAAGAAATGTCGGCGATTAACATTCATAATTTACTGTTAACAAAAAGAAAATAAAGCAAATTTTTGAGAAATTCATATTCATAAGCTAAACTCCGAATGTTAACAACTTATTAATCAATGGTTGTAATTTTTTTAATCTCCTTATTTATTCAATTCGAAAACACTCGATGTCATTAGCTCCTGATTAACTGTTAGGCGGCTAATTACGAGAAATCTTATGTTTTATTGGCAAGAATGGCTTTGGCAAACAAATCATTGGCTGAGTTCTCTTGGACACTTAGCTTATCCCGCTTTTATTAGTATTTATCTTTTGGCAACCTTAATCGGATTACCAGCAATTTTTCTTTTTTTAGCTGCGGGCAGTCTATTTGGCTTTATTCCTGGTTTGGTCGTGGTATCCTTTTCCGATACAGTGAGTGTCGCCACCTGTTATATGTTGGGCAAAACTGTAGCTCGTAAAGCCGTCAACAAGTGGATCTCTGAACGCCCGCATTGGCATAAATTTGACCGCGCCGTCGCTCAACAAGGGTGGAAAATTGTCTTTCTAACCCGTCT
Organism: Pleurocapsa sp. PCC 7319; assembly: GCF_000332195.1. NCBI lineage: Bacteria > Bacillati > Cyanobacteriota > Cyanophyceae > Pleurocapsales > Pleurocapsaceae > Pleurocapsa > Pleurocapsa sp. PCC 7319. Next base: position 1,114,824 of record NZ_KB235922.1, on the reverse strand, counting down.
TTCACCAATTGTGCCTTCTAATGTGCTGAACTATGGCTTTAGTCTAACTAGAATCAATTTCTGGCAATATCTTTTTGTTTCTTGGTTGGGAATGTTACCAGTGATTTCCTTGTATGTATATTTGGCTTCCGTCGGAACTAATTTGCTCTCAGGAAACAACGATCCTAGACAGATTGTAGCTTCAGTTATCGGTTTTGTTACCACCCTAATGGCGATCGCCTACACCACTAAGTTAATGCATGGCACTCTATTTAAAAAATCGACTAGACACTTGAAGGCGCAATCATCCAGGCGGCAAGAGTCTCAAAATCGAGTAAAAGCTCGACGCTAATAAAAATTAAAGTATAATAATATATTTTTTAGCTTGACACATTTGTCAAATTGTTGCTATATTGATAAATCCTGTTTATGTATAATTTCAAATTTACTCACAAAAATAATAACTTCCTGTGGCTAATTCCAAATCGGCAATCAAACGTATCAGAACAGCAGAGCGCAATCGTCTGCGTAATAAAACGTACAAATCTGCCCTCAGAACGCTTACTAAAAAATATTTTGGTGCGGTAGAAACATATACAGCCGAACCCACTCCAGAAAATCTAGAAACTGTTAAGCAAGCTATGTCGGCAGCTTACAGTAAAATAGACAAAGCAGTTAAGCGCAATGTCTTGCATAAAAACAATGGAGCCAGGAAAAAAGCCCGCATAGCTAGAATATTGAAAAATGCGACAGCTTCTTAAGTCTGAATTGTTGAATTATGCAGCTCTTTCTTAAGCTAAGTGTCGAGCCTTAATTAATACAAATATATTTTGATAACAAGCGATACACCAAGTAAATGCAGTTAATAGATACCCATGTTCACATCAATTTCGATGTTTTTCAAGGGAATTTAAGCTCGTTAAAGCAGCGTTGGCAGGAAGCAGGTGTAGTCCACTTGGTACATTCTTGTGTAGAACCTAAAGAGTTTCAGGGAATACAGTCCTTAGCGGATCGTTTCCCTGAATTGTCTTTTGCGGTTGGGTTACATCCCTTAGATGCCGATAAGTGGCAAGATAGCACCGCAAAGGAAATAAAGTCCCTAGCGGCTTCAGATGTCCGTGTAGTGGCTATTGGTGAAACAGGTTTAGATTACTATAAAGCCGATAACCAGAAAATACAGATTGTCGCTTTACAAGAGCAGTTGAGAATAGCCAAAGAACTCGACAAGCCGGTCATTATTCACTGTCGCGAGGCGGCAGCTAGTTTAAAGGAATTATTGACTGACTTTTGGCAAACTGAAGGAGCAGTTCCAGGGGTTATGCACTGCTGGGGAGGAAATAAAGAAGAAACTGGGTGGTTTCTCGATCTAGGTTTCTATATCAGCTATAGCGGTATTGTTACTTTTAAAAACGCCAAGCAAGTGCAAACAGCAGCTAAAATGGTGCCCAGCGATCGCCTACTAATTGAGACAGACTGTCCTTTTTTGGCTCCTGTTCCTCGCCGAGGTAAAACTAATGAACCTTCTTATGTATTGCACGTAGCTGAACATGTTGCTCAACTACGCCAAGTCTCCTTGGAGAGTATAGCTGAGCAGACTACGGAGAACGCTTGTCGTTTATTTAACATTCAGCTAAAGAGTTAGCAATAAATTGCCATTTAACTTCTCTAAATTCTAAATAATAAACTTTAAACTTTAGTTTTCAACTTTTTCTCAGAGCCGAAAAACTCAAACATAGTATCAAGAGCCATAATCTTCATGACTAATCTGACTTATAACCTGCTACCAGACTTAATTGAAATTCAGCGTTCTAGCTTTCGTTGGTTTCTAGAAGAGGGATTAATCGAAGAACTTAATAGTTTTTCCCCAATCACTGATTACACTGGTAAATTTGAGCTACATTTCCTGGGGGAAAACTATCGGCTCAAAGAACCTAAGTATTCTATGGAAGAGGCTAAACGCCGCGATAGCACTTATAACGTTCAAGTTTATGTTCCGACCCGTTTAATCGATAAAGAAAGCGGTGAAATCAAGGAAATGGAGGTGTTTGTCGGGGATTTGCCCTTAATGACCGACCGGGGAACTTTTATTATCAATGGTGCGGAAAGGGTAATTGTCAACCAGATTGTGCGTTCTCCTGGAGTTTACTATAAAGCGGAAACCGATAAAAATGGTCGTCGTACTTATTCTGCGTCGTTAATTCCCAACCGAGGAGCTTGGTTAAAGTTTGAAACTGATAAAAATGGTTTAGTTTGGGTCAGAATCGATAAAACCCGGAAGCTTTCAGCTCAGGTGCTATTAAAGGCGATCGGTTTGAGCGACAATGAGATCATGGATGGAATTCGCCATCCTGACTTTTATCAGAAGACTTTAGACAAAGAGGGGAACCCCAGCGAAGAAGAAGCCTTGTTAGAGCTTTATCGTAAGCTACGTCCTGGAGAACCTCCTACTGTTAGTGGTGGGCAGCAACTATTAGAATCACGCTTCTTCGATTCTAAACGCTATGATTTAGGACGGGTTGGTCGTTATAAACTTAATAAAAAGCTGCGTCTTACGGTTCCCGATACCACCAGAGTACTAACCACTACTGATATTTTGGCAGCAGTAGCCTATCTAATTAACTTAGAATTCGACGGTGGTAGCACCGATGACATCGACCACTTAGGCAATCGCCGAGTACGTTCCGTTGGAGAATTGCTGCAAAACCAAGTGAGGGTCGGTTTAAATCGTCTCGAAAGAATTATTCGTGAACGGATGACAGTCAGCGAGGCTAATAGCTTAACTCCAGCAGCTTTAGTCAATCCTAAACCATTGGTAGCTGCGATCAAAGAATTCTTTGGTTCGTCCCAGTTATCCCAGTTCATGGATCAAACTAATCCCCTAGCCGAATTAACCCATAAACGTCGTCTTTCAGCCCTTGGTCCAGGGGGATTAACTCGAGAAAGAGCGGGTTTTGCTGTTCGAGACATTCATCCTACTCAGTATGGTCGAATTTGTCCGGTGGAAACTCCTGAAGGACCTAACGCTGGATTAATTGGTTCATTAGCTACTTATGCCCGAGTAAATCCCTATGGTTTTATTGCCACGCCTTATTATCCAGTGAAGAATGGTCGTGTATTGCGTGATGATGCGCCTGTGTACCTCACTGCTGATGAAGAAGACGACATGAGAGTGGCACCAGGAGATGTGGCTACAGATGATGATGGCTATATTCTGGGAGATACGATCGCCATTCGTTACCGTCAAGAATTTTCCACCTGTGCTTCAGATGAAGTTGATTATGTAGCTATTTCTCCGGTGCAGATTGTCTCAGTAGCTACTAGTTTGATTCCCTTCTTGGAGCATGATGATGCCAACCGCGCCCTAATGGGTTCCAATATGCAGCGTCAAGCTGTACCTCTCTTGAGACCAGAGCGTCCTTTAGTTGGTACTGGCTTAGAAGCTCAAGCTGCTCGAGATTCTGGGATGGTTGTGGTGTCACGAACTCACGGAATTGTGACTTATGTTGACGCTAATGTTGTTAGGGTCAGAGTAGAAGAGGGGAACAATGGATTGTATGCCCCCGACCCTGGGGAGGAAATCACATATAAATTACAGAAATACCAGCGTTCTAATCAAGATACTTGTTTAAATCAGCGACCTTTGGTTTATGCAGGAGAAGATGTTGTCCCAGGACAGGTCTTGGCAGACGGCTCCTCTACTGAAGGTGGAGAACTAGCCTTAGGACAGAATGTTTTAATCGCCTATATGCCCTGGGAAGGTTACAACTATGAAGATGCCATCTTAATCAGCGAACGTCTAGTTTATGATGATGTTTACACTAGTATTCACGTCGAAAAATTTGAAATTGAAGCTCGACAAACCAAATTAGGACCAGAGGAAATCACCAGAGAAATTCCTAATGTTGGGGAAGATGCTTTGCGCAACCTAGACGAACGGGGCATTATTCATATTGGTGCTTGGGTAGAAGCGGGAGAAATCCTAGTTGGTAAAGTGACTCCCAAAGGAGAATCCGATCAGCCTCCAGAAGAAAAGCTCTTGAGAGCAATCTTTGGCGAAAAAGCTAGGGATGTTCGTGATAATTCCCTACGAGTTCCTAATGGAGAGAAAGGTAGGGTAGTAGATGTTCGTGTCTTTACCAGAGAACAGGGTGACGAGCTGCCCCCTGGAGCAAACATGGTAGTCAGAATCTACGTGGCTCAAAAACGTAAGATTCAAGTAGGGGATAAAATGGCAGGTCGTCATGGCAACAAAGGAATTATTTCCCGTATTTTGCCGATTGAAGATATGCCCTATCTTCCTGATGGTACGCCGATTGATATCGCCCTCAATCCCTTGGGTGTTCCTTCGCGGATGAATGTGGGACAGGTGTTTGAGTGTCTCTTGGGCTGGGCTGGGGAAAACTTGGCAATGCGTTTCAAAATGATGCCTTTTGATGAGATGTATGGCAAAGAAGCATCTCGAGAAACTGTACATGGCAAAATTCAGGAAGCTGCTCGTAAACCAGGTAGATCTTGGGTATATGATGAGCAAAACCCCGGAAAAATCCAAGTCTTTGACGGACGCACAGGAGAACCATTTGATCGTCCTGTAACCATAGGTAAGGCTTATATGCTTAAGCTGGTTCATCTGGTAGACGACAAGATTCACGCTCGTTCTACTGGTCCTTACTCTCTAGTTACTCAACAGCCTTTAGGCGGTAAAGCACAACAGGGGGGACAACGCTTTGGAGAAATGGAGGTATGGGCATTAGAAGCCTATGGTGCAGCCTATACTCTACAAGAGTTATTGACGGTTAAATCTGACGATATGCAGGGACGAAACGAGGCGCTAAACGCCATTGTTAAAGGGAAACCGATTCCTCGCCCTGGTACCCCAGAATCCTTCAAAGTATTGATGCGAGAATTGCAGTCTTTAGGGTTAGATATCGCGGTTCATAAATTGGAGGCGTTAGAGGATGGTAGCAGTCGTGATGTTGAAGTGGATTTAATGGCAGATACTCCTCGTCGTACTCCTAATCGTCCTACTTATGAATCTTTACAGCGAGAAGAAACCACCGAAGAAGTATAGCTTTTAAAGGATGAATGATGGGTTATGAAGGATGAAGAAAGTATTTCTTCTGCCTTCGTTTCTTGTCAAGAAACAACTAATCCCTATCCCTAATATTCAGTCAATAATGAGAAACCAAATAGAACAGCGATTTGATTACGTAAAAATTGGTATTGCCTCTCCAGAGCGAATTCGTCAATGGGGAGAAAGAACTCTGCCTAACGGTCAATTAGTTGGCGAGGTAACTAAACCAGAAACGATTAACTACCGTACTCTCAAACCTGAAATGGACGGGTTATTTTGTGAGCGCATTTTTGGTCCAGCCAAGGACTGGGAATGTCATTGCGGTAAATACAAACGCGTACGCCATCGCGGAATTGTCTGTGAGCGTTGTGGAGTGGAAGTTACAGAGTCACGGGTACGCCGTCATCGTATGGGCTATATTAAGCTCGCAGCACCTGTGACTCATGTTTGGTATCTCAAGGGTATTCCTAGCTATTTGAGTATCTTACTTGATATGCCGTTACGAGATGTAGAACAGGTAGTTTATTTTAACGCGTATGTAGTTCTCGATCCTGGCAATGCAGGCAATTTATCTGCCAAACAGTTGTTGACTGAAGATCAGTGGATTGAAATTGAAGACCAGCTTTATAGCGAAGACTCTGAATTAGTCGGGGTTGAAGTAGGTATTGGTGCTGAAGCGGTTCAACGGCTTTTAGAAGAAGTTAATTTAGAAGAAGAAGCCGAGAAACTACGTGAGCAAATTAACGATGCTAAAGGACAGAAAAGAGCTAAGTTAATTAAACGTCTGCGGGTAATTGATAACTTTGTGGCGACAGGTTCTCGTCCAGAGTGGATGGTAGTTACGGCTATTCCCGTAATTCCTCCCGATCTACGTCCGATGGTACAGCTAGATGGTGGTCGTTTTGCTACTTCTGACCTGAACGATCTTTATCGACGAGTAATTAACCGCAACAATCGTTTAGCTAGACTGCAAGAGATTTTAGCTCCAGAAATTATTGTCCGTAATGAAAAACGGATGCTACAAGAGGCTGTAGATGCTCTGATCGATAATGGTCGTCGCGGTCGGACAGTTGTTGGTGCCAACAATCGTCCTCTTAAATCTCTCTCAGACATTATTGAGGGTAAGCAAGGACGTTTTCGCCAAAACTTATTGGGTAAACGGGTTGATTATTCAGGACGTTCTGTAATTGTGGTTGGTCCTAAACTGAAGATTTATCAGTGTGGCTTGCCTAGGGAAATGGCGATCGAGTTGTTTCAACCCTTTGTGATCCATCGTTTAATCAATAGCGGTATGGTCAATAATATCAAAGCCGCCAAAAAACTAATTCAGCGCAACGACCCCAGTGTCTACGAGGTACTTAAAGAAGTAATTGCTGGACATCCAGTAATGTTAAACCGGGCTCCTACCTTGCACCGTTTAGGTATTCAAGCATTTGAGCCAATTTTAGTCGAAGGTAGGGCAATTCAACTGCATCCCTTAGTTTGTCCGGCATTTAATGCTGACTTTGATGGTGACCAGATGGCGGTACATGTTCCCTTGTCACTAGAAGCCCAAGCTGAGGCTAGATTGCTAATGCTAGCTTGTCATAATATTCTCTCTCCCGCCACGGGAAGACCAATTGTCGCACCCTCTCAAGATATGGTTTTAGGTTGCTATTATCTGACTGCCGAAAATCCTCAGGCAACTAAAGGACAAGGTCGTCGTTTTGGCAACCTGGATGACGCCATCAAAGCTTATGAGCAGGGACAAGTGGATATTCATGCCTATGTCTGGCTACGTTATGAGGGAGAAGTAGAAACAGATAAACCCGACAATGAGGTTTTGGAATCAGAAACTTTGGTTGATGGTAGCAAGATTGAGTATTATCGCCAAAGATTTGTGAGAAAGTCCCCTGAAGGAGAACAAATTGCCCAGTATATAGAGACTACTATCGGTCGAATTATTTATAACAAGACCGTACAAAATGCTTTAACAGCAACGGTATAAGCAACATCGCTCAATCTGAGAGATTAGAGACTTTTAATAGCTAGGAACGGGAAAAACTAAGAATGAAATTTTATAATCACATCGTTGATAAAGGTCGTCTGAAAAAATTGATGACTTTGTCTTATACCGAATATGGCTCGGCTCGCAGTGCGACCATGGCTGATTTACTTAAGGAAATGGGCTTTCGCTATGCTACGGTAGCGGGGGTTTCCATTAGCGTCGATGATTTAAAAGTACCACCAATTAAAGCTGAGTTGCTGGAAGCAGCAGAAGTGGAAATTAGGGAAACTGAGGATCGATATGCTCGTGGTGAAATCACCGAAGTAGAACGTTTCCAAAAAGTAATTGATACCTGGAATAGCACTTCGGAAAACCTAAAAGATGAAGTAGTAACCAATTTTCGTGCTACTGATCCTCTAAATTCTGTTTATATGATGGCTTTTAGTGGTGCGAGGGGTAATTTGTCTCAGGTACGTCAGCTAGTAGGTATGCGTGGTTTGATGGCCGATCCGCAAGGGGAAATTATTGACCTCCCAATTAAAACTAATTTCCGTGAGGGATTAACTGTCACTGAATACATTATCTCGTCTTATGGTGCGCGAAAAGGTCTGGTAGATACAGCTTTGCGTACAGCTGACTCTGGTTATCTAACTCGTCGTTTAGTAGACGTTTCCCAAGACGTGATTGTGCGAGAAGTAGACTGTGGTACCCAGCGAGGTATCACTTTAAGTGCTATGAAAGACGGCGATCGCACTTTGATTCCTCTATCAGACCGTCTTTTAGGTAGAGTTTTAGGTGAAGATGTCGTAGACAAAAAAACTAAAGAAGTAATTGCTCCTCGTAACCAGCACATCAATCGTGAATTAGCCAAAGAATTAGGCGATCGCGTAGATACAGTCATGGTGCGTTCTCCTCTAACTTGCGAAGCAGCTCGTTCCGTCTGTCAAAATTGCTACGGTTGGAGTCTTGCCCACGGACACATGGTAGATATGGGAGAAGCAGTGGGGATTATTGCTGCTCAGTCTATTGGAGAACCAGGTACTCAGCTCACTATGCGTACCTTCCATACTGGTGGTGTATTTACAGGAGAAGTAGCTCGGCAAATCAGAGCTAAGGCAGATGGTAAGGTTAAGTTCGGTACAGGTTTAACCACCCGTCAAATTCGGACTCGTCACGGAGACGTACGAGAACAGGTAGAAACCGTGGGAGATATCCAATTAATCCCCAATAAAGGTAAAACCGTTAGCACTGCTTTAACAGCAGGTTCATTGGTATACGTCAAAGATGGAGAAGAAGTTAAAAAAGGACAACTGCTAGTAGAAGTCGCCAAAGTTAAGGTTCAAAAATCAACTGAAAAGGCAGCTAAGGACGTAACTTCTGACTTAGCAGGAGAAGTTGTCTTTGCCGATCTCATACCTGAGGATAAAAAAGACCGCCAGGGTAATACTACTCGCATAGCTCAAAGAGCTGGATTACTGTGGATTTTATCAGGGGAAGTATACAATTTACTTCCTGGTGCAGAAGCCAGCGTGAAAAATGGCGACAAAGTTAACCCAGGAGATATATTAGCGCAAACTAGACTAACAGCCGCCAATGGTGGTGTTGTGAGAATGTCACCCGATAGCAGGGAGATTGAGATTGTTACCGCTTCGGTATCTCTTGACCAAGCCAAAGTTAGAATTGAAAGTGATGGTGGTCGCGAACAATATATTATTTATACTGCCGATAATCGTAAGTTCTTGCTTAAAGCTACCCCTGGCACAAAAGTCCAAAACAATCAAATTGTTGCGGAGTTAATCGATGATCGCTATCGCACAGAAACGGGCGGAATTATTAAATATGGCGGTCTGACCATTGGTAAAGGTAATCGTAAACAAGGTTATGAAATTGAGAAAGGCGGTTCTTTGCTGTGGATTCCTGAAGAAAGCCATGAAGTCAATAAAGATATATCACTTTTGATCGTTGAAGATGGAGAGTATGTAGAGGCCGGTGCTGAGGTTGTTAAAGACGTATTCTGTCAATCTTCGGGGATTGCCGAAGTAGTCCAAAAGAATGACATTCTACGGGAAATTATTATTAAACCAGGAGAAATTCACCAACTAGATGATCCTAAGAGTGATTGGCATGAACAGCTAATTCAACCAGGAACAGAAGTTCTGCCTGGAGTAACAGTAGAAGAACTGAGATACGGAGAGGTAGTAGAAACTACTGAAGGACCAGCTCTGATCTTACGACCAGTCAAAGAGTTTGAAGTGGCAGACGAACCTTCAATTCCTTCTCAAGCTTCGATTAATCAAGATGATGGTCGTCAAATTGAATTACGCTCTGTACAGAGAATATTTTATAAAGATGGAGAGCGAGTTAAATCTGTCAGTAGTCTATCTCTGCTAAGTACTCAATTAGTCTTAGAAATCGATACTACCGAAGAATCAGATGTAATTGCTAATCTAAGTGCTGACATCGAATTACAACCAGATGACGATGACTCTGATACTAAAAGATTGCAGATGGTAATTTTGGAATCTTTGGTATTAAGAAGGGATACCGATGTCGATCCTCATAGTGGACAGATTCAAACTAGAGTTTTGGTAAAAGATGGTCAGGAAATTACCAAAGGTGCAACTATTGCTCGTACTGAAATTCAATGTAAATCTTCTGGAGAAGTACAGGGGATTCAAGAAGGTTCTGAAGCTATTCGTCGTATCCTAGTAGTGCGTGATAGCGATCTGATTACTCATGAGTTGGATGTTGCCCAAAATGATTGCAACTGTAAAGAAGGAGATTTGCTTGTATCTGGTAGTGAAATTGCTCCAGGAGTCAGGACAGAACAATCAGGACGGGTTGTTGAGATAACCGAAAAAGCCGAAGGCAAAACCAGGATAATTCTGCGTCATACAAGACCTTACCGTGTATCTCAAGGGGCAGTACTGCATATCGATCATGGTGACTTAGTACAGCGTGGTGACAATTTGGTTCTACTAGTATTTGAACGTTCTAAAACAGGGGATATTATTCAAGGTTTACCACGTATTGAAGAACTGTTGGAAGCTCGTAAACCCAAGGAAGCTTGTGTTCTCAGTCGCAGCTCTGGAGTTTGTCAAGTCGTCTACGAAGAAAACGAGACTGTAGATATCAAAATTATTGAAGACGATGGAGTAGTTAGCGACTATCCCATTAAACCAGGGCAAAATGCCATCGTTAGTGATGGACAGGTCGTAGAAGCAGGAGAACCACTAACCGATGGACCTGCTAATCCTCATGAGATTTTGGAGACCTACTTTAATTATCACTTACCTGAAAAAGGATGTTATGAAGCATCTCTAATTGGCTTACAAAAAGCCCAGTTATTCTTAGTTCGCCAGGTACAGTCTGTTTACCAAAGTCAGGGAATTGATATCTCTGATAAGCACATTGAAGTAATCGTCAGACAAATGACTGCTAAAGTTAGAGTTGATGATGGGGGGGATACTATCATTCTGCCGGGAGAACTGTTGGAGTTACGTCAAATTGAACAGGTTAACGAAGCTATGTCTATTACTGGAGGTGCTCCGGCTCAATATACTCCTGTACTGTTAGGAATTACTAAGGCATCCTTGAATACCGATAGCTTTATTTCAGCGGCTTCCTTCCAGGAAACTACTAGAGTTTTAACTGAGGCAGCAATTGAAGGTAAATCGGACTGGCTGAGAGGACTCAAAGAAAATGTCATTATTGGTCGTCTGATTCCTGCCGGTAGTGGTTTTAATACCCATGATGAACCAATGAACGTCCGTGGTGATATGGATTCTTCTCTACGAAGTAATGCAGTATATGGCTATGGTGGCGATTTTGAATCTTATCGCTTGGGAGAAGACATTAACGCTAGCCCAGATGAAACTCCCCGCCGTTCTTATAAAAATCTGAGTGACGACGAAAATGTCATTTTAGATGATAAGACAGCAAGAGCTTATACGGGTCTAGATCCTTCGGCAATTGAGCCAGAAGGTTAATTAAAATGCCAATCAGGTAAATACTAAAATCTAAGCCATCAGTTTTGGCTCTTAGAATTAATAGTTAAAAGCGATACGGTGATAATTGAGAGAGATCTTTCAAGCTTCATTGAATCGTTTTTTTTTGTAAGTTTATTTACAATAAGGAAGTGGTTGCTTAAATTATTGATGAACCAGAAAGTATGAAGTGAAAAATACTGGAAATTGTTGTTCTGACCAAATGCAAGAAAAGGCTTTTGTGGGGATATTTGCAATCGCTTTTTGACGTTATATAATATACGAAACTGAGATGATCAAAGTGTATATACCCAGTTTTAAGCTCTGCATTTTTAGTTTAATCATTAATTGTTTATTTTTAGGTATTCCAAATCCTCGTGTGAGTGTCCAAAACTTAGCAGCACAGCAGACAAATAGACAAGAGGATAATACTGACCAAACCGAACTAGAGCCTGCAATACTATCCGAGATTAACCGAGTTAGAACTGACCCTCAAGGTTATGCTCAATGGTTGCAAGAACAACGGCAATACTATGATGGTGTCTGGCTCAAATTACCTGGAGAAAAGCCGATTAGAACTAATAGAGGATTGAAGGCTTTAGAAGAAGCGATCGCAATTTTAAAAAATCAACAGCCCTTATCTCCTCTAGATACCTCCGAGCAAATTTTAGCCACGGCGAATAATCAACTAGAAAATTTTGCTACTGCTAACAATATTCAGAATATTAGCTACGGTAGAGTTACAGCTAAGGGAATCGTGATGAGTCTGGTAGTAGACGAACTATTTCCTGATCGCCGTCGCCGTAACAGTCTTTTAAGTCCAGATTTAGAGAATACGGGAGTCGTCTGTAAACCAGATCCTAGATACACCAAGGTATGTGCGATCGCCTATTCCGATTCAGCAACCGATGTTGCTAAGGTCGAACCACAATCAAACGTAGAAACAACGTCAAATACAACTACTGCCAATAAACCCGAAACAACAGTAAGGGAGGTCAATCCAGATTCGCCAGCTGCTCCAATAACAGATCCTTCAAATGACAATGACAAAGTAGCAGAAACTCCTGTTCTACCTAAACCACCATTACCACAGGTACCCTCGACTCCTGGTGATCTTCCCGATGTAATCCCATCAACTTCGGAATCTGAAGAGTCTGCTCCAGAAGAAGAAATTGAAATCTCTCAAGCTGACATTGAGGAACAAGAAGAATTAGCAGAAGCTAATGAAGAGCTGGTAGAAGAAGAGGCAGACAACATTGATAACAATGATGATGAAGAATCCTTAGTAGAGGAAGAATTGGAGCCAGAGGAACTAGAAGCAATAAATAATCCAGATCTAGATTTAGAAGAGGATTCAGAGGAAGAATTAGACAAAGAAGAAGAATTAGAATCAGCTAATAATCAAGATCCAGAAGATATTGAGATGTTTGAAGCTGGAACAGATAATTCAGAAGAAACAGATAATTCAGAAGAACAAGTAGCTACTGCCTCTGATAGTTCACGTTTACTAGAAAATGTCGAACGAGGTTCTTTAGAGGAAGGCGATCGCATAATTGAGGACGATGGGAGTTTTTATGATTCTTATCCTTTAGAAGGAAAAGCAGGAGACTCCTTTATCATTTATTTAGAAAGTGATGAGTTTGATGCCTTTGTCGCTTTAATTGACGATCAAGGAAATATTATTGAGCAGAACGATGATATTAGCGAAGACAATAGTAATGCTCGCATTAGGGTAATCATCCCCGAAAATGGCATTTATAACGTAATTGTTAATGCCTATGACGAAGGGGGTAAAGGTAGATACATTCTTACAGTGCGTCGCTAAATTTTAATGTATAATTGAATATTTGGGACTATTTTGTAACTGTAAACATCCGAAGGAGAAATAATATATGTCTCGCTATAGAGGTCCGCGCTTGCGGATCGTTCGCCGTTTAGGGGAACTTCCAGGTTTAAGTAGAAAAAGCCCTCGTAAGGCATATCCACCAGGACAGCATGGTCAAAACCGTCGTAAACGTTCCGAATATGCTATTCGTTTAGAAGAAAAGCAAAAACTCCGTTTCAATTATGGAGTTACTGAAAAACAGCTCATTCGCTATGTTCGTAAGGCTCGTCGAGTAGCTGGTTCTACGGGACAGACATTATTAGAACTGCTAGAAATGCGCTTGGATAATACCATCTTCCGTATGGGTATGGCTGGTACTATTCCTGCTGCACGTCAACTAGTAAATCATGGACACATTCTAGTAAATGATCGTGTTGTTAATATTGCTAGCTATCAGTGTCGTCCTGGAGATGTGATCAAAGTTAGAGATCGCGATCGCTCTCGTAAATTGGTAGAAACTAATATGGAATATCCTGGTTTAGCTAATCTACCTAGTCACCTAGAATTTGACAAAAATACTTTTACAGGTAAGGTTAACAACGTAATTGAGCGAGAATGGGTTGCTTTGCAGGTCAATGAACTACTAGTAGTTGAGTATTATTCTCGTATGGCGTAATTTGTATCTTGGGTTTGTTTCGTTGCCGATCTGCTATTGGATAGCTTTAAGCTTTAAGCTCTAAGCTTTAGTAAACGGAATTAACACCTCATTCTTCTTCCTTGAAATCATCCGCCAATTTGGGACATGGTACGAGTATAGATTCCCTTTTCAGTACCAGAGTCCCTCTCTTTAAAGTTAATTTCAGGTTTGAGTAACAATAGCTGGTTAATTTGTGCTTGTAAATCAATAGGATCTACCCCATTACGCAAGGCGGTTTTTAGGTCAATCTGACCAGTTTCGTTAAGTAGGCAAGGACGTAGCCAACCATCTGCTGACAATCTAACTCGGTTACAGCGATCGCAAAAGCATTCTGACATTTGAGATATAAAGCCTAGAGTACCTTTCGCGTGAGGAATTTGGAATACATCCGCTGGACCATTTCCTCTGACACCAGATTCCATCAGACCCCATTTTTGGCGAATTGAGTGTCGTAACTCTTCAGAATCAATCCAGGCTTTCTTGCCAAATAAATCTGGATTGCCGATCGGCATAAACTCAATAAAACGGATATGCCAAGAACGTTCGATACTTAGGGCTGCTAAATCCAACACTTCAGTATCATTAATGCCTGGAATTACCACTACATTTAACTTTAAGGGATCGAATCCGACACGATGAGCGGCTAATATTCCTGACCAGGTTTGTTGCCAACGACTCTTGCCACGATTACCAATAATTTGATCGAATGTTAGTGGATTCAAGGAATCAAGACTAATGTTAATTCGCTTTAGTCCGGCATCATAAAGTGGTTGTGCCATCTTGGCTAATAAAAAGGCATTGGTAGTCATAGCCAGATCTTCAGTTTGGGGCAATTGGGCAAGATCTCTGACTAGTTCGACCACTCCAGGGCGTAACAAAGGCTCGCCTCCAGTCAGACGAAACTTAGTAAAGCCTAAAGGAATAAATACATCTTGCACCAGTGATAAAATCTCTGCATTCGTCAATAACTCTTGATTGAGAACATAATTAAGTTCCGAACCTTCTGGCATACAGTACTGGCAACGAAAGTTACATTTATCTATTAAACTGATGCGTAGATAGTCAATTTTCGGCATTAAATATCGATATAAACTAAATGTTAAGTTAAGTGATTAAATTTGTTTGCTATCGTCATTAATTAAATACATAAATCGCTGTAAATATTTAGTTTCCAGAGAGCTGAGAGCTAAAAGCTAAAAGCTAAAAGCTAAAATAAATAAATCTGAAAGCAGGTAATTTACATCAGGCGTATATTAAGAATAAGATAAATTTTTAAAAACCAGCAATAATATCTTCTAATAATGAACTTCTACGAAGAGTTTGCTCTCCTGTTACGTGCCTGTTATCCCTTAATTTATATACCAACTGCCGAAGAGGAAAGAGTTGAACTGGCGATCGCCAATTCAACCAAAAAATTGGGTAATCGTAATGTTTATGTTTGGGATTTTGTTAATGGCTATCAAGAAAATCCTAATCATGCAGGTTTTGGTAAGCGCAATCCTTTACAGGCATTAGAATTTGTTAGCAGAATGCCAGCTAAGGCTGGGGGAGTTTTTATTCTGCGAGATTTTCAGCGTTTTTTGGAAGATATTGCAGTCTCTCGTGAATTAAGAAATTTGGCACGAATTTTGAAATCTCAACCAAAGAACATTGTTGTCATAGCTCCTCAAGTCCAAATCCCCGATGACTTAACTGAAGTTATTACTGTCGTCGATTTTCCTTTGCCTACTGCACCAGAAATAAAAACTGAAATTGAACGCTTAGTTACTGCTCCTGGGCAAAGTCTATCAAACACACTACTTGATGAATTAGTAAGAGCAGCACAAGGGCTATCCTTAGAAAGAATTAGACGAGTTTTGACTAGAGCGATCGCCAGTCATGGAAAACTAGAAGCAGAAGATGTGGAATTAATTCTAGAAGAAAAACGTCAGTCAATTCGCCAAACACAAATTCTTGACTTTTATCCCGCCACAGAACAAATTTCTGATATCGGCGGTCTAGATAACCTCAAAAGTTGGTTACTCCGTCGAGGAGGGGCATTTAGTGAACAAGCCAGAGCTTATGGCTTACCCAATCCACGAGGACTATTACTAGTGGGGATTCAGGGAACAGGAAAATCTCTCACAGCCAAAGCGATCGCTCACCATTGGCATTTACCCTTATTGCGTTTAGATGTAGGACGTTTATTCGCTGGACTAGTTGGGGAATCAGAATCTAGGACTCGTCAGACAATTGAATTGGCAGAAGCTCTTGCACCCTGCATCCTTTGGATAGATGAAATCGATAAAGGCTTTGCAGGATTAGATGGCAAAGGAGATTCTGGTACCACTAGCCGAGTTTTTGGAACGTTTATCACCTGGTTGGCTGAGAAAAAATCCCCTGTATTTGTCGTGGCTACTGCTAATAATATCCGGATGCTACCTCCAGAGATGCTGCGTAAAGGACGATTTGATGAAATCTTTTTTGTAGGTTTACCCAATCAGGAAGAACGAGAAGCAATTTTTAAGGTTCACTTAGCCAAATTACGCCCCCATAACCTGGGCAATTATGATATTCAACGGTTAGCATATGAAGCACCAGACTTCTCTGGAGCAGAAATCGAGCAAACTATAATTGAAGCAATGCACATTGGCTTTAGTCAAAATCGTGACTTCACCACAGATGATATCCTAGAGGCGGCTAGTCAGATTGTCCCTCTAGCAAAAACTGCTCAAGAGCAAATTCAATTTTTGCAACAATGGGTAGCAGCAGGAAAAGCTCGTCTTGCTTCTAAAAATAATGATTTAAGTGATCGCATTCAAAGTCAACTTCGCTAAAGATGACTAAACCTATTTTTCTCAGACGTTTATCAACAACTGTACAGTTTATCTTAGGCTTTCTCCTTGGTATAGCATTAATTGTAGGATTTTCAGCCGGCGCAATTTTTTTATACTATCGGAAAATGTCGACTTTACCCGAGAAACCAGTTTTTTCCAAGTCGCCATCATCAGAAGAGCTAGAATTAAATACATCAGATTCGTCAGCAATAACTGAAGAATCTTTAGATACTGCGATCGCTAAGGATGAAGCCAAACTGGCAGAAAAATCAACCTCAGCTACTTTAGAAGAGGAAAAACAAGATGAGGCGGCAGAAGTAGTATCGGAACCAGAACTGCCACCTAATGCCTATCGAGCTGTAGTCACCTGGCCTCAAGGATTGAGTTTAAGAGCTGAACCCAGTAATAATGCTGGAAGAGTTGGGGGGGTTTATTTTGACGATCAAATCATTATTCTTGAGGATTCTGCCGATGGTCAATGGCAAAAAGTTCGTGTTCCTGGGAGCAACCAAGAGGGATGGGTAAAAGCAGGTAATACTAAACGTATTTCTGAAGACGAATCAGTAGATAGTGACACTTCTCAAGATGAAGAAAAACTAGCAGCAGAACCTACCACTGAAGAAGAGCTAGAATTACCAGCCAACTCCTATCGAGCTGTAGTCACCTGGCCTCAGGGATTAAGCTTAAGAGCCGAACCTAGCATTAATGCTGGAAGAGTTGGGGGAGTTTATTTTGACGAGCAAATCATTATTCTGGAGAATTCTGCCGATGGTCAATGGCAAAGAGTTCGTGTTCCTGGAGGCAATCAAGAGGGATGGGTAAGAGCTGGTAATGCTAAACGCATTTCTTATTGATTTTCTAGCTTATCGAACTCGGTTTTATGAGTGGGAGTGTAGGCAATGTAGATGAGCAGCAATCAGCAGTAAATAGAGCTGCATGACCTTCAAACCCCTTAATTTGCCATGATTTTTCCTGATTATTCTGAGGAAAGCAAATTTATCATAACCTTGTCACAAAACTACGTAATTCTATTCATATTATTTGTAACCAGACCCAATGCGGATGTATCCTGAATAAATATAGTTTAAAAATCAACTGGGGATTGGCATTTTGGATACACACGAATTTGATGTTGTCATTATTGGAGGCGGGCCGGCTGGTTGTACTTGTGCGCTGTATACATCAAGAGCCAATCTCAAAACCGTTATTTTAGACAAGAATCCTGCGGTTGGTGCATTGGCTATTACCCATAAAATTGCCAACTATCCTGGAGTGTCTGGCGAGATGAGTGGGGAAACATTACTCGAAAGTATGAGAGAACAGGCGGTTGAGTATGGTACTACCTATCAGCGCGCTCAGGTCTTTGGCATTGATGTCAGTGGCGACTTGAAAAAAGTTTATACTCCAGAAGGTACATTTGTTGGTAGATCACTAGTATTGGCTACTGGGGCAATGGGCCGTAGTGGGCCATCTTTTGAAGGAGAATCTGAATTTTTAGGTCGGGGTGTTAGCTACTGTGCTACTTGTGATGGAGCTTTCTATCGCGATCGCGAAGTGGCAGTAGTTGGTTTAAATCAGGAAGCAGTAGAAGAAGCTCAGTTTTTAACCAAGTTTGCTTCAAAGGTTCATTGGATAACTTTCAAAGACCCCAAAGAAGATGATTATCATGCTCAAGACTTGCTAACCATGTCGAATGTTAAACATTGGCGGCGTTCCCGTTTAGCATCTATTGAAGGCAATGATGCTGGAGTAACGGGAGTTAAACTCAAGTCCAAAGAAGAAGGCGAACCTTTATCTTTAGAGGTGGAAGGAGTCTTTGTTTATCAAAATGGTTCTAAGCCCATTACCGACTTCGCTGGTGATCAAGTGGAATATAACCCCGATGGTGGTGTTAAAGTTGATGAGTCGATGGCTACCAATGTTCCAGGTGTTTGGGCGATAGGGGATATTCGTAATACTCCCTACAAGCAAGCTGTTGTAGCTGCTGGAGATGGTTGTATCGCTGCTATGTCTATTGATCGTTACCTCAATCATCGTAAGGCAATTAAACCAGACTGGGATCACTCGTGAAAAAAGCTTTTAGCTCTTAGCTTTCAGCTATCAGCTTGGGAAATTAATTTCTGTGTGAGCGTAGCTATTCTTTTTAAGAAAGAATTGAATTTCAATTCAGGTTAATCTCTGGATCAGGGTTTTGGCTCTAGCAGTAATGTTTGACCAGTCTTGATTGGCAATAGACTGTTTCGGAAATAAACTACTGGAAATTCCGACTGCGATCGCTCCTGCGTCTAACATTTCCTTAGCATTTTCTAGAGTAATCCCTCCAGTAGGGATGAGGTGGATTTGGCTTAAAGGACCCTGTAAACATCGAATATATTCTGCGCCCCCAAGGGATTTAATCGGGAATACTTTGATAACTTTGGCTCCCGATTGCCAAGCATTAACTATCTCCGTGGGTGAAAAAGCTCCTGGAACCAGAGGTATTTGATAACGTAGTCTAGAAGTCTCTAATAATTCCCGATTAAAATGAGGAGCAAAAGCAAACTGGGCTCCTGCGGCACTCGCTTCGTCTAATTGAGTTAAATTTAAGATTGTTCCCACACCGATCATACAGTGAGGTAATTCTGCCCGAAGTTTAGTAATTAACTCTCCTGGGCGATCGCTATTCCAAGTAATTTCCAGTAAATTCATCCCTCCTGCTGCAACAGCATGAGCCATCCTATGAGCAATTTTCATCTCGGAACAGCGAATAACGGCGATCGCTTTATTAGTTCGTAGAAGTCTGAGCCATGATTCTGAATCAACAACATTGTTATCAGATTGAGTACTTGAAAGTCGATTGAACAAAATAAATACCTGTGCAAATCAATGACACATTGGGAATACTTCTAATTTATATTAATCGACTATCACAAATAGAAAAAATAGCAGTCTATAATGAGCTAATACGATTTTTATAAGCTCGATTATCTAAACCATTGCCACTATTCGCAGTTGCTGGATCGATCTTCTGTTGCAAAACTTTGATCCGTTCTGATGTAGCAGGGTGAGTACTTAAGAAACTGGGACCAGAGCCACCTTTTTTGAGTAGCTTGTTCATAAAACCAAGTATTCCTGCTGGAGCATAATTAGCTTTAGTCATATTATCTAATCCAAAACGGTCTGCTTCCAATTCATCCGAACGACTATTGGGACGGCTCACAGCTAACTCTACGCCAATTTGAATTGCATTGCTGCGATCTAATCCAGCTGCGGAGAGCAAACCCTGAGAAATTGCTCTCTGCTTCATTTGTTCAACCGAATGTCGACCAACGATATGACCAATTTCATGTCCAACAACGCTAGCCAGTTCGGCTTCGTTATCTGCTGCTTTAATTAAACCTGTATTGATATAAACGTACCCTCCCATAGTGGCAAAGGCATTGATACTGTCATCATCAACTACTTGAAAAGTATAAGGAATGTCTGGACGTTGGCTAGTTTTGGCAAGTCGCTGTCCAATTTGGTCGATGTAACTTGTGATTGAGCGACTCCTGTTATATATTTTTGCTTGACCAGAACTCAATAGCTCTTGGTTGATTTCTTTGCCTAATGCGACTTCTTGAGCATTAGAAATATTAGACAATTGAACAACTTGTATGCCGCGAATCATTAGCTCTAACCAAGAAATGCCATAGCTAGGCTGAATATTGGTAAAACCGATGGCTAAAGCTAATACCAAGCTAATTAAGCCATATCGCCAGTTGCGAGAAAAACGATTAAAGAAGTCAAACAATCGCTGGAACATATTTGTCAATAACAATCAATTGAAATAGGTTTGATTATGTAATATGACGACTATAACCTCGATTAAGTTTCTAGTCTTGACGTACTCCCGCCGTTAAGCTGACGCTATAACGGGGGATTCTCGCAGGACGTTAACCCTGACAGGCTGCGTCAAGCAGACCCTAGACACTCGGCTAAAGCCTTCGTGCTTACTTTTAAATCCGATATTCAAGCTACCGTTGCAATCTGCATTAATCAGATGACCATCTTTACTCTTATACAACCCACGCTTGACTCTCACACCAGAAAACTTTCTCTTGCTGGGATTATCAGCGTTGTATACAGGAATGTCATCTTTATCTATCGCAGATGCCCTGGAGGTATAACTCTCTTCTTGCTCGACATAGTTCAACCCGTATCGTTCGCAGAGGCTTTCCAGCTTGACACGAAGGGTAAAAATCGGAATGTTCACAAAGTTTTGGTTATTGCGTTTACCCATGTTGCTGTTTTGTTTCAGCGTTGGGTTGTATCCCACAATTATCGTTCCAATTTTTCTATTGAGGCAGAAGTCGATTATATATTTAGCAGACTTATTCAAGTAGTCATTAACTTGATTCTTTCGACGATAAGAAAGCCATGCTTCCTGTTTTGTCAGATGCTTAATACTTTGCTTGTCTTTGTGATGAACCAGTTTAGCTCGACGTTTATTGAACCATTGGTTTTTAGACTTGAGCCAAAGCCCATCAATAATAAAAGACTCGTTAGTAGTCGAAATTACTGTAGCAAGGTTATTCAGTCCCAAATCAATCGATATTGCGCTACTTTTATCCACATTTACTGGTTGGTCATTCGACTCATAAACAAATGCAGCATCCAAAAACTTACCTTTTTGCTTTGGCAGTATTCGGATTTCCTTGATTCGATACTCTCTCAAATTAGGAGGCACTGTAATGTAGACAGAGCCATTTTCTCTAGTATATTTGCGAGATGTTGGAATTTTAAACTTCCAGTCATCTTTGGCAAAATCATGACGCTTTCTAATTGGAATTATCAAAGGGAAGTACCCATCTTTAGCAAGATATCTTGGGAGATTGACACGCTCTTGATATGTCCCTTCTTTTCTCATAGAAAGCAATTTGAAAAATACCTTAAAACATCTGTCTACATACTTCAAGGTTTGTTGACCGCAATCTGTAGCCAAGAGTTGATAGTTTTCATTTTCTTTGCACAAATGGTAGTTCGACTCATAACTAAGATATTTTTGCTCTTGAAAGAAATATTGACGCACCATGTAAAGCCCAACATTAAACAAGTTTTTGGACAAGTGACACAGATTAGTCAAGATATCTTTTTCGACATTATTCTGTTTGAGTCTGACCGTTTGAGTCAACAACATATGTGAAGCGGTATTCTTTAGGATCAGCTTTGTCCGCTAGATACTGACTATTATAGCGGATTTGATAACCTTGTAAACATCATTAGAGGCGCGCATTCCTCTCGCGTTAAGTCCTACGTACCTGGGACTTTAACGGGAGTCCCCTGCGCGAAGACAGATGGCAACTTGGCGCAAGCCAACGGGTTATAGTCCTTAAGGTGTTGTATAGCCGTACAAAGTTGTATTAGGACAAGTTTATTTGATTGCTCATAAGTAATGAGTAATGAGCGTCCTAATGTAAGTCCGTATTGCTATATGCTTACAAATCAAAATTATTGCGATCATTCTTATCTATTTTTCTTCGAGAATTTAAGCACTGTTTAAGCTGTTTGGTAAGCAGGTGCGAATTCACCTAGTGCTTCCATCAAGGGAGTTAAAAACTTTTCATATTTGCGCCATTTATTAACCGAAGTTGTATAGATCGGTTTTCTAATTTGCTCCATACTGGCAGTTTTGATTTGACGTTGATTTTCGTGAAAATTGAGACAAGCATCGTCCCATTCTAAACCGACAAAATCGATTATTTTGCGGCTCATAGCTGCTGGATTTTGCACCATTTCTTCATATTGAACGTCTAAAATTGGCATAGGTAATACCTTTTGCCAGTGAGCCATTAAGCGTTCGTAATTTTGATAGTAGTGTCCTAAGTCTTTTAGGCTTCTGCTATAGCTCATTACGTGGGTAAAGCGCTGAGTGTAACAGGAAAGGCAACTATCCATCGGATTGCGACGACAATTAATTAATTTGGCTTTGGGCAATAATAAGGCAATCAGACCAAGGGAAAAGAAATTTC
This sequence comes from Pleurocapsa sp. PCC 7319, assembly GCF_000332195.1. Lineage (NCBI taxonomy): Bacteria > Bacillati > Cyanobacteriota > Cyanophyceae > Pleurocapsales > Pleurocapsaceae > Pleurocapsa > Pleurocapsa sp. PCC 7319. The sequence goes on along the minus strand of NZ_KB235922.1, from coordinate 1,092,473 downwards.
CAGGCATTTTATCGGTAATTCGCAAAATATTGGCTTTATTATCTGTTATTAAAGCTTTTAGCCGATCTACATAGCTTTCGCCTAAAGTACAAGCTTTGATTGCATCTAAATATTTCAAACAGGCGGGATAGCCAACATCATTTCTTTCATGAGAAAGAGTTTGCACTATTTGGGACAGATATTTTAATTCGCCGCCACCATGCACTTGGGAATGACTCGAAAGTATTTGTTCTACCAGAGTTGTCCCAGAACGAGGTATACCAAAAATAAACACGGGAACTTCAGATTCTGAGCCAAAGTGAGGATGAGTGGCAAAGAATTCCCGTGTGAAAAAGGACGTAAAAATAGAGCAGATTTTGTCTTGAGTTTCGGCATCGTATGGTTCTATCCGTCGATCAAGATCGTTGCCTTGTTGAAAGTGAGGAAAAGCTATATCTGGCTTGTGATGGGCTTCGTAATATTTAGCTATCGTAAAATGTAAAGCACTGCGATCCTCTTGTGATAGGTTGGAATCTAATAATAGAGATTCTAAACGCTCTATTTCCTCTGGACTAATGGCTTCGGCTAACCGTTTACCAGATAAATTAAAGTAAGGTGATAAGTGATCGGGATTATTGGCTAAAGCTGTTTGTAAGTGCGCCTCTGCTTCGGCGATTAAACCCAAACTTTTAAGTAGGTTGGCATAATTATTCCTGACCGAAGAATCTTGGGGTTTTTCCTCCAGTAATGCTTGATAAATTGTCAAAGCTTCTTCTGTATTACCATCTTGTTCTAAGGCATTGGCTAAACTAAATTTGGCTTCGTAATAATCTTTTCTCAGAGCGATCGCTTTACGTATTAGTGGTATTGCCTCTCTAGTTCGTTCTAGGGTAGTCAACATCACGCCCAGATAGTGATAAGCGGGGGCAAAATCAGGAAATACTTTAATAGTGAACTGAAATCTAGCCATCGCTTGCTGATAACGTTTGAGATCGCCGAGTACATTAGCTATTCCTAAATGAGCTTTGGTAAAGTTAGGATTAACTAGCAAAGCCTCTTGAAACGCTGTTAAAGCTTCGTGGTATTTTCCTAGACGGCGCAGTGCTTCTCCCAAGTTGCTGAAAAAGTTGGGATTATCAGCAACTTGCGCGATCGAACGTTTAAACCGCTCTACGGCTTGGGGATAATTATTCCTCATATAGTCAATTAAACCTAAAGCGTGAAGAACATAAGGATTATCTTTTTTTTCCGCTTCAAGTTGATGACAAATGGCTTCTGCTTCGTCAAGTTGATTGACTGAAATAAGCTGGGTGACTTGGTTGATTCTCGGATCAATCATAGTTTAATTTCCCTTATTTAATTATCGAACAGTACAGTTTGGTTTTTGACGACGGGTTATGTTGATATATTTAGGTAAGGTGGGCATTACTGCCCACCCAGGCGCGTCAATGCTAAATAAATGCGAATCAATGGGTCAGTTATTGCCATGCGTGCGGCCAGCTAGCATAGTTTTTGATCGTAATTGTCCGCTAAATTAGAGTAGACGCGCCGTCACTCATACTCCATCTAAGAAATGGGTATCGAGTTTAAATAAAATCGAGTTAAATAAAGTCAATATTAGTCTCGTCAATTGGTAGGGCTGGATCGAAACTGACAGCTAATTTTTGTTTTTTTCCTCCACTTCCGTCAGCATCGTAGTATAGTTTTCCTTGCGACTCATCATAAATCCAGTAATCATCGCCATCTAAAGCCCCAGTTCCCAGGACAAAAGTGCCCGTATCAAGAATGCCATCTGAGTCGGCATCTCCATTGAAAACAGTTCGGTCAAACTCTAGGTCTAGGATTGCTGTATCTGAACTAACCAAACCAATAACCTCATCCCCTAAATCCCCTAGGTGATCGTATTGAATATTGATGTCATTTTGACTGGTTCCTGTTAACACGCCAGTAATGTCTAACTGAATACGATCAGAGCCACTACCACCGTCAATTGTGACTATATTGCTGTAAACATCTGCAACATCCGTAGCATTTAGGTTAACGTCGATTGTGTCGTGACCACTGCCACCAGAGACATTAAGCAGATTATTCCTCACATCCGAATTTTCGGCAGCGGCTAATTCAACTGTAATTAGATCGTTATGACTCCCACCATCGATAGTCACAGTATTAGAATAAACACTAGAGGTAGCATTTAAGAGCTTGACTGCAATTAAGTCATTACCAGAATCTCCAGAAACGACAATGTCATTGCTGTAAATATCACTTTCAGCACTGGCAAATTCGACAGTAATTTGGTCGCTGCCAGAACCTCCGTCAACATTGACAGTATTAGAATAGACATCACTAGACTCGGCACTGAGAAACTTCACTCCAATAGAATCGTGACCCCGACCACCATCAATGGTCACGGTATTCAGGTACATCTCAGATGTGCCGTTGATAAAATCAACTGTAATACTATCGTTGCCACTGCCACCATCAATCGTCACATCATTAGAGAAAACGTCACTATCTTCACTATTGGCAAAAGTGACTCCAATAGTATCTGCTCCGCTACCGCCAAAAACGGCCACGGTATTGTTGTACATCTCGGATGTACCGTTGAAGAAATTGACTGTAATATTATCATCGTGCTTGCCACCATCAATCGTTACATCGTTAGAGTAAATGTCAGTAGAGTAACTAGCATCAAATGTTACTTCAATGGTATCTGCTCCGTCTCCGCCATTAACAGTTACGGTGTTTTCAAACATATCGTCTGTGCCGTTGCTGAAATGGACTGTAATATTATCATCGTGCTTGCCACCATCAATTGTTACATCGTTAGAGACAATGTCACTATCGGAACTGTTAATAAAAGTCACCTCAATGGTATCTGCTCCGTTTCCGCCATTAGCAGTCACGCTGTTATTCTTCATGTCAGAGGTTCCGTTTTGAAACAGAATGCTTATTCTGTCATCCCCACTGTCTCCGTCTACAGTTACGGTGTTGCTAGAAACTCCAGAACTATAAGGTTGGCTGACAATTACATCGATAACATCGTCATTGGCACCGCCAAAAACAGTAACATTATTATTTTGTAATTTGTCGCTACCAGCTTCCAAAGATAAATGAATTCTGTCGTACCCTGCACCCCCATCAACCACGACATTGTTGGTAAGAAGGTCTTGGCTAGCCTCTAAAATTAGACTAATCGTATCACTGCTCTTATTGCCTTCAATATTGATATCATTTCTGGCAATGTTGGTTTCAGCTACAACAGATAAAGAAATGAGATCGGGTCTATTTAGACCTTTGATGTCAATCACATTATCCTGAAAGTTACTATCATCAACGATAGTGAGGCTCAGAATATCTTCCTTATTTGTGCCCTCGATTGCAAAACTGGAAGATTGAAAATTTTGGTCAATAAAACGTTGACTATCTACTACCATGATTTGACATTCTCCATAAAAATTTACAGCTTATAATGACCAAATGTCTTACCAAGTAAAACTTTGGTCGGTTTGGATTCAAGTTAAATTGTCAAAACTGCTAACTGGGTAATTACGATTGATTGCACACAAAATTCGACTGAGAAGAAATGTTCAACTTCTCGCCGTCTAGTTAAGTAACATACAGTTTAAATCAAGCCCTACTTGTTTATCTCAGGCTATTTCAATATCATTGTTATCAGTTCAACATGGAGAGAATCTCCGCAGTTCGTTGGGACTATCTAGTTGGAATTTGAATAAAAGAAATTACCCTAAAACTGTATAAATTAGCAGTTTAATATAAACTTACATATTGAAAGACTTTTGTCAGCAGTGAATATACTGACCTATTTTCAAGAGGTCAACTAGTACTCTAACAAGTTTAAATTGAGGGGTAAATCTTTCGACTCTGAACTAACCTATAACTTCAAATTCCGAACTTTTTTAGCATCCATCAAAACAAAATTGGCAGACTACTAGAAAAGTCTTTCGTATTATTCTCAGAGGTCATGAAATTTTTAGCTTGATTCAATTCTAATTGCCTATTTTTAAACTAACTTTAATAAGTAATTAGAATGAATTTATAGAAAGTAAAGTCTGCGATCGCGAATAGCAATTGTAAGTTTAAAATTTTCCAGAAATAAAATAGCTCATTAAAGTTTATAGCGGTTCTCGTATTAATGAGATACACCTTGGTGGAGTCAGGGAATAGGGAATAGAGAATAGGGGTTTTCAGGTTTTTGACTAAGTTTATATTTATACCTCACTTATTTGAGAACTTTGAGAACCGCTATGAATTTTTCTATTAATATATTTTTTTAAAAAAAAGGTAAATGACTAAGAGCTAAAAGCTGATAGCTGAAAACCATTTAGTCCCAACTAAGCTAATTGAAATCAAGTATCTAAATAGCTAACAACTAAAATTATTAATCTCTAAGACTTTGATAGCGATAAAAATTCAAAGCATCTAATGAGATACCCACAATACTGACTGTAAAACCAAGAGTTAAAATACCTTGAATCGGTTTTCCGTTACCAAAAACAGCTAAGAAATCCAAAATCTGAAGAGAGAGTTGATTACTTAAATCCCAAAAACCAGGTACATAGCTGCTTATGTTTAAACAACCTAGCATAAACCCGATGAGAACGACTGGAGCAGCAAAACTCATGGAAGCAGCAAGAAATAGAGAAAGGAAAAAATTAGACACAATTTCTAAACAATTTCTTGTGAAAGTTATTTTTTAACAAGGACTGCTATTTAAACTGTCCTTAGCTATTTACACCATATAATCAAAAATTGACTTTGGAAGATAATTTTAAAAATCTTAAATAATGATAAACAATCTTGGTGAATATCGATTACGATTGGCTCATTTTTGCGAAAAGTTGCAACAATTAAGTATAATATCAATCCGATCAATTAGAATTGCAAATGACTTTTAATTTTAAGCTTAACTTGGTTAAGAACTATATCAACCTTGTAAATTATTGATCACCTTTCAGTTATTATTTGCAATATTTCATTTTGAATCAATTTGGTAGAGGTATTGTGTCCTGGAATCGTGCAGATAATCGCCGAGCCAATCAACTTCGTTCCCACAAGTTTGAATTAGATTTTATTGACAATCCACTTTCATCAGTGATTGTTGAGTGTGGTAAGACTAAAGTTCTTTGTACTGTAAGTATTGAAGATAAAGTCCCCAAATTTTTGCTTAACAGTGGTCAAGGTTGGTTAACAGCAGAATATCGAATGTTGCCTGGAGCGACCTCTAGTCGCCATCCACGAGAGTTGCTCAAACTTTCGGGACGTACTCAGGAAATTCAGCGTTTAATTGGACGCAGCCTGAGAGCAGCAATCAATTTAAAAGTATTAGGTGAAAAAACGATTACGATTGATGCCGATGTCATCCAAGCTGATGCCGGAACTCGTACTGCATCAATTACAGGCAGCTATGTTGCTTTAGCTCATGGAATTAATAAATTAATTGCAGCAGGAGAGTTAAAGAAATCGCCTTTACTAGAACCAGTAGCCGCTGTTTCAGTGGGACTGATTGAGCAAGAAGCATTTTTAGATTTAGACTACCCAGAAGATGTCGCAGCAGATGTGGACTTGAATGTAGTTATGAATGGCAAGCTAGAGTTAATTGAGATCCAAGGTACAGCAGAGTCAAATAGTATGACGCGATCGCAATTAAACCAGATGCTCGATTTAGCCGAAACAGGAATTAAAGAATTACTTGAAGCACAACAAGCGGCATTAAAATCAATTTGAGCACTAATTAAATTGATCTTAAAAAAATCTATGAAAATTCGTGATTTTTGGCAGTTGAGCCAAACCTTGTAATAGGCTGGATGAAGAAAATCAGCACAAAAAATGAGATAGTGACATCATGGTGGAAAGCTCTATTGTCGAAGATCGCGACTATACACTAATTATTGATAAAAGCGGCAGTATGTCGATTAATGACCGTCCAAAGGGGAAAACTCGTTGGAAGTCTGCTCAAGAATCTACCCTGGCTCTAGCGCAAGAGTGTGAAAAAATCGATCCTGATGGCATTACAGTTTATTTATTTTCTGGTCGCTTCCGTCGTTATGATAATGTTACTGCCGATAAGGTCAGTAGTATTTATGCGGAAAATGATCCTATGGGACGTACTGATTTAGCCAGCGTCCTGTCTGATGCAGTCAATAATTACTTTGAACGCAAAGCCGCAGGACAAGCTAAAGTCAATGGCGAGACTATTTTGGTGATTACCGATGGGGAGCCAGATGATTATAAGGCTGTAATGCGTGTGATTATTGAAGCTTCCCGCCAAATAGATCGGGACGAAGAACTGGGTATCTCTCTAATTCAAGTGGGAAATGATCGCAAAGCTACCCAATTTCTCAAAGCTTTAGACGACCAGTTAGAATCAGCCGGAGCGAAATTTGATATTGTCGATACCATTACCATCGATGATATGGGGGGTCTAACTTTAGCAGAGGTATTACTCAACGCGATTACAGGATAGCCTTGGAGGGATGAAGGATGAAGGATAAGTAGTGAATTTAGGTGATCCGGAACAGTAGATTGCAATCTATAGTACCTTTATGTTTCAATAATTGTACGAGTAGATAATAACTTGTCAGCGGCAAAAAAACTAACACTAATGACAGACAAAACATTAGGATGTAAGAGTGAGAGTTCAATCAGACCCTTTACATTCATTGTTGGATGGTAGCTGGTTCAAGTTAATTTGCGGTGCCAGCTATCAGCATCTTCCTGCAGTTCGCAGTTTGGCTTTAGCTTATAGTCTGGCTGGAGCTGACTGCATCGATGTAGCTGCCGATCCTGCTGTGATTGCTGCTGCTCAGGAAGGTATCAGCATAGCCCAAAAACTACAAGAAAAATCTAATCTCAATACTTTGCCCTGGTTAATGGTCAGTATTAGTGATGGGGAAGATCCTCATTTTCGTAAGGCAGAGTTTGATTTAAATCAATGTCCTAGTGATTGTCCGCAACCTTGTGTTCAGGTTTGCCCTGCTGAGGCGATCAATTTTAACTTTGGTGGGGTTATAGATGATCTTTGTTATGGTTGTGGTCGCTGTGTACCAATTTGTCCAGAAGAATTAATTGGTACTCGTTCTTTCGTATCCAGTCCTAAGGAAGTTGTACCTTGGATTGAATCGATGACCATAGATGCAATTGAGATACATACTCAGGCGGGGCATCATGATGACTTCCTAAGAGTATGGAAGAATGTTGCCCCTATAGTTGGGCGGCTTAAGTTATTGGCGATTAGCTGTACTGACGCGCCAAATATTATCGATTATTTGCGATCGCTCTATGAATTAATTAGTCCCTTACCTTGCCCTCTAATTTGGCAAACTGATGGACGCTCTATGAGTGGAGATATCGGGAGGGGAACAACCCATGCCGCGATCGCTTTTGCCCAGAAAGTTTTACAGGCGAAACTGCCTGGACATGTTCAGCTTGCTGGGGGAACTAACGACTATACAGTAGAAAAACTCAGACAGGAAAATATGCTGCGGCCCCAAAAATTGCGCTCTAAGTATAATTCTGTCTCTGGAGTAGCTTATGGTAGCTATGCTCGTGGTATTTTATCGCCAATATTAGCTAAATTAGAAATAACTGGACTGCAAAATACACAACTAAATTTAACTATAAATCGACCAATGAACCAGCTTAATTTAAAGCTAGAACAGGACATAGAGCTATTAGGGCAAGCTGTTGGGATGGCTAGCCAATTAGTCAGCCAAATTAAAAAAATATCTTAGCCATTAGCCCTTCGGGTTCAGCACTTTGCTCAAGTCGGGGAACCCGCCCAACGCAAGTGCTTCACCATTAGCCATTAGCTACTAGCTTTTTTTTGAATATTCTTACCAATTAATATTTATTAGCCAAAGATCTATTTTTAAATGCAGTCAGAAATACCTTCCCATCGGATGCAAATTACCGATAACCTGGATAAGTTACTCACCATTTTTCCCGATTCGATTCGCTCTAAGTTAGAAGAAAATCTTCAGCAGGATAGCAAAAACCTGATTGAAGTAGTTATGGATCTTGGCAGACTACCTGAGGCCCGTTTTAGCGATCGCGTTACCTATATTCGTGATGAACCTGTAACCAAGGCAGAGATTCAACACTGTATTGACCGTGTAGGGATGTTTAGCACTGATAATCGCGCAGGAATCGAACGAACTCTGCATCGCATTAGCGCCATTCGTAATCGTACTGGAGAAATTATTGGTCTAACCTGCCGTATTGGACGAGCAATTTTCGGTACGATTGTGATGATCCGCGATCTAGTAGAAACAGGACAATCAATTCTATTGCTAGGTCGCCCCGGTGTAGGGAAAACTACCGCCCTTCGAGAAATTGCCAGAGTTTTAGCAGATGATCTCGAAAAACGAGTGGTGATCATCGATACTTCTAACGAAATTGCAGGAGATGGTGATATCCCTCACCCTGCTATAGGTCGCGCTCGTAGAATGCAGGTAGCTCGTCCCGAACTACAGCATCAAGTGATGATCGAGGCGGTTGAGAACCATATGCCTGAAGTAATTGTTATTGATGAAATCGGTACAGAGCTAGAGGCTATGGCCGCCAGAACTATTGCTGAACGGGGAGTGCAGCTCGTAGGTACGGCTCACGGGAATACTGTTGAGAATCTAATTAAGAACCCTACCCTGTCTGATTTGGTAGGAGGGATCCAAAGCGTTACCTTGGGAGATGACGAAGCCCGCCGTCGTCGAACCCAGAAAACCGTTTTAGAAAGAAAAGCACCACCAACCTTCGCCATTGCTGTAGAAATGCTCGAAAGGCAGCGTTGGGTGGTTCATGATGATGTAGCAGCTACCATAGATACACTATTACGAGGTATTGAACCTCCCGCTCAGGTTAGAACTGTGGATGACAGTGGTGAAGTGACAATTATTCATGAAGACTCTCAGCCATCTTTTAAACCTTTAGCCACAAACAACAATACTACGGCAGTTACTCCATTACATCCCCAAGGTTTAAGAGCATCGGGGAAAATGACTCCCGTATCGATTCAAGGAGGGAAATCTAAACGAGGTAATTCAGAATTTGAGAGGATGCTAGAACGGTCTTGGCGGACTCAAGACCCCAATAGTCAAAAAATTCGTACTCCTGGCCCCAATGGAGAAGATTGGCCTGTTTATATTTATGCTTATGGAATTGGTCGCTCCCAGCTGGATCAGGTCATTGAGGTATTAGATTTACCAGTGATGTTAACCAAAGATTTAGACGAAGCGGATGCAGTAGTAGCATTGCGATCGCAGATCAAACATCATTCCAAGTTACGCAATATTGCTAAAGACCGTCATATACCAATTTATACGGTCAAATCAAATACGATTCCTCAAGTTACTCGGGTTTTTCGCCAAATCTTAAATTTAGACGATCCGAATATTCCCGAACCAACTGATTTACGATTGTTTAGCAAGGCTGGAAATGATGACGAAATAGAAGCCTTAGAAGAAGCTAGACTAGCCGTAGAGCAAATTGTGATTCCCAAAGGACAACCAGTAGAATTACTACCGCGATCGGCAAAAGTAAGGAAAATGCAGCATGAACTGATCGAGCATTACCGTTTACAATCCGATAGCTTTGGTGACGAGCCTAATCGCCGCCTGAGAATATATCCTGCTTAATGAATAAGTAATTAGCAATGAGTAATTGAGTTTAAGCGTTCTCTGCTCAATTACTCGAAACTCGAAACTCCTGATAAGTAGATCCACTTTATTAAACATGGAATGGTTAAGATCGGGGTTAGGTGATAGGGGTTAGGGATTAGGGAGAATCATCTTCAATTTTTTTACTGTTCTATTAGACGTTTTATTAGGTGGAGCTACTTACTCAGCAACATATTGCTTAAGTAATATCCGAAATGCTAGGTGAATATGATTGGGAGATGACAGTAGGGTTTTTGCCGAGCAATCTACCTTCGCTGTAGGAGATAGTCACCATCATCAATTATCCGCTAATGCAATACAGCAATTATTTTGCTCACTCTTATCAAGAAGCCCGTGATAATTTCATGGCTTGCTGTGCCGAGCGAGCAACCTTCGTCAAATCATGGCAACATTCCTTGAGAGGTATCGCGGGCGAAAAACTGTATGTTGATTTAGCTTGGTTTGGCGATCTAGCAGCCAAAAAAGTAATAGTCTTAGTATCTGGAACTCATGGAATAGAGGGATATTGTGGTTCGGGTATCCAAGTAAGTTCAATTCAAACAGGCTGGCATCGTCAAGCTGATCGCAATCTGGCAATCATAATGATTCATGGGCTAAATCCCTGGGGCATGAGTCATCTTAGACGGGTAAATGAAGAAGGAGTAGATCTGAATCGAAATTTTCGAGATTTTCAGCAGCCATTGCCCAGCAATTCCCTTTATGATGATTTATCCGAGGTGATTGTGCCTCCAGAATGGACAGAAGAAACTCAAGTTGAAACTCTAAATCAAATTGTTGAGTACTTATCTCAATCATCCTCTCACATTGAAGCTTTAGCCCAAGGGCAATATCACTATTGGTACGCACCTTTTTATGGTGGTGAAGTTCCTACTTGGTCAAATCGAGTCTTTTGCCAAATAATCAATCAATATTTGCAGAATAAGCAGGCAGTGGGTTTGCTTGACTATCACACTGGTTTAGGACAATATGCCACCGGTCAATTAATGAGTCTTGCCGCTAATACTGGGGAAACAGAGAATTTAGCGACGGCAGTTTGGGGAAATAAATTAGTAATTACTGGTTCAGCTAACTCCGTTGCTCCTTATCATCCTCAAGGAACTCTCATCGCAGCACTACAAAATAAATTGACTCAATCAAATTGTCTTGCTGCTGCCTATGAATTTGGCACCATAACAGAAGTAGAAGTTTTTAATGCTCTGCGAGCCGATCATTGGCTACAAGCATATGGAGACTTTAACACTCAGCAAGCTCAAAGGATTAAACAAAATATGCTAAATGCTTTTTATAGCGATCGCCCTGACTGGCAAGAATCGATCTGTAATCTGGCATTTACTGCCCAACAAGAATTGTTAACAGGTTTGAAATCAATGTAATCAATGTAAAACAGACAGATAATAATTAATTTTCTACTAAGCGAAACAAAAGCAATTGACTAATCTGTTCATCATTAAAATTATCATCACTGATTAAGAGTAAACTCTGGCTACCATCGGGTAAACGAGGTCCGAGGGTCATCCCTTCGAGATTATCCAAATAAATTCCCAATTCTTGTAAATCAAATAAAAGTTGTTTTTTTAAAGGTCTTATTTGAGTTAAGTCTCCTTTAAGACTAGAAATATTACTGGTATCGGTAGCATTGCCAATAACTACCTGAAAAATTTTAGCTCCTGCTCCAGTAAAGCCAAAAGTTCGCTCTAAACTAAGAAAATAGCCTTCAGTCTGTAAAGCTAGTAATTCTGTTAAACCATTGGAAATGATTTCTATGGGTGCTGATTCAAGCAGATATAAATGTTCCGCAACTAAAACTGGATTGCCAATGGGATTAATTACATAGTGTAATAAACGAATCCTGGCTTGTTCTTCACCTTCATAGGATTCATCTTGAATTAATGCCGATTCAGTAGCCGTAAATAAGCGAAAGGGGTCTTCAGGTAAGCCAATACGATTAATCGTTAAAGATTCAAATGCTAGATTTTCTTGTATTCCTTGAGGTTGATCTGGCTCTTCATTGTCAAGATAGCGACCTGGTAAACGGACATTTAAAAGTTTTTTGCCAGTCTCTAAATCAAATTCGGCAATAAAAGGCTCGATATTTTGGGTCGGATTACCTTCGCTAGAGATAAAAATTGTATTCCTGGGAGAAAGAGCAAGTCCCTCTGGATCGATGCTATCGACTGGAAAATTTTGACCTTGTTCGTCCTTGAGCAAAATAACCTTTTTGGGCTTAAAGCTGTCTATTTTGATTTGGTCATTATCAGTTTGTTTGACCTTTAGCTCAAAAGTATAAAACCGAGCAGGAGAGCGTACACCTCGATCGTCAGACAACACATAAAACCGATCTTGTTGACGCTCATAGGCGATCGCTGATAGCCCACCGATTATAGTATCTTTAAATGTTGCTTGGGAAATTTCATATTGATCTACAAATTCTAGAGAAAAATTGCGAAACATTCGCTCTGTAGCGCTGACCCTCTGAGGCGGACTACAGGCTGTTAGAGAAAAGAGAATCAGAACAAGTAATAAATTAACTAAAAATCTTAAGGGAAATCCCACCTGGCGATCGCTCACAGTCTTTTTTGGCAGTAAAACATACATTATTCAATCTACCAGGTTAATCGAGCAGGTAGACTAATTATTAGAGCGGGATTATCAACTCTATTTCTCTGCATGGATATAATCGACAAAATAAAACTGTGGTTGCAACCAATATTTCAACCAACTCCAAATACCTAAACCTATAAGTGAAATAATTATTAGTAGCAAACCTAAACTACTTCTTAAATCGTCATTCATTACTGCCACCAGAGAAACAGTCAAAATAAAATTACCGATCAAGATTTTTTGTAATAATTGAATATTTTTGAGGGTCTGACGACAGCTACTACAGTTTTGAGTATGCTGCGTATAGCGATCTAATAATTGGGCGCGGTCAATATTGATGGGAGAACCAGGACTAGCTTCAATTCCTACCTCATGCCAAGGTAATTTTCCGTTGCTATAGTGATCAAACCAATTACGAAATTCAATGACTAAGCGATCTGCACTGGTAGGGAGTTTATAAGCAGCTTTCCAGTTACCAGATTGTTGTAACAATTGCTCTTGTTGCTTCAAGAGAATCATATCGCCATCTAAAACTAGATTTCGTATCTTAATATGCTCCCACCAACGGGGAGTTAAATGTTGCAGTCTTTTAGCAAAATTTCGGGTAAATTGAGCGACAATTTTTGATTTACCAGGAGCAACGGGAATACAGTAAGTCACTAAACCTACCTGTTTTTCTTCACTAAAAGAGATCTCATATTCCAGGCGACAAGGAGGCTGAAAGGTAATAGTCGTTTTAAATGGCTTATTAACACTTGCTTCGACTAAATCTATAGTAGATTGAGTTATTTTGAGGGGTATCGGTTTAGCGTTTTCCCTGTTTCCCTGCACTCCATGATGAGCAAATGGTACATGACTGGGGTCGGCGACATTCTCTACTAGAGTTTGCCAATCATATTCTAAATCTCGAACCATAGAAGACCAAACAAAACCTCGTTTCGCATCGATTTGAGGAGATAGGGGTAAACTAGTTTTGGCTGCCATTTCAGCAGATTTAGAATCCATCCAGACCCAAAGTAAGTCATTAGCTTGGCGAGAAGGAAATACAGTAGCGCATAGCTGTTGATTGTTATTGGTTAATTGAGGATTTTCTGCTTGAGGAATATGAGTACAATTGCCGAGACTATCAAATTGCCAGCCATGATAGCTACACATAAGATTTCCGGTCGTTTCATCGATCCTGGCTTCGCTCAAGGGTGCTAAACGATGAGGACACTGATCCAAAAATATTTGAAAACTATCAGAATTTTGGGGCTTCCAGATAACTAATTGAATTCCCAATACCGTTACCTTAGTCGGAATTTTGGGATCTAAGTCTTCGATAGGAGAAAGAGGGTACCAGTTTTGCCAAAAATTAAACTCAGTTTCCATTGATCGATTATGTTATTTACTATTAACTATTAATTATCGCTCTTTATGGGTTTTAGGGATTTAAGCTAAAAACGTCGGCTGTTATTTACCTCCTGTTTAATATTCAAATACTTGGGCATATTTTTGTTAACAATGGGATATCAAGGATTATTTGTTGGTTTAACGACGTTGGATTTTATTTATTTGAGCGATCGCTATCCTCAGGCAAATCAAAAAGTAGTGGCTCTAGATTATTTATCCGCAGCAGGAGGACCGGCGACCAATGCTGCGGTTGCTTTTAGTTATTTTGGTAATCAAGGAAAATTACTAACTGTTTTAGGGCAGCATCCCTTATGTCAATTAATTAAAACCGATCTCGAAAATTATCCAATCGACATACTGGATTTAATTCCTGAAAAATCAGCTAGTCCTTCAGTTTCATCGATCATCGTTACCGCTTCTACGGGAGAGCGTTCAGTAATTTCGATTAATGCTCTTAAATCTCAGGCTAAACGTTCGCAAATACCTGAAGATATTCTAACTAACGTAGACATTATTATGATTGATGGACATCAAATGGAAGTAAGTTGGGAACTTGTTAAAGTAGCCAAAAGTAAACAAATTCCGATAGTAATTGATGGCGGTAGCTGGAAACCAGGATTTGAAAAAGTACTGTCTTTTGTCGATTATGCTATTTGTTCGGCTAATTTCTATCCTCCCCAATGCCATCATACCGAAGAGGTGTTTGACTTTCTACAGAATATGGGGATTTCTCAAATAGCTATTACCAGAGGGAAACAGCCTATTCAATATCTTGATCGAGGAAAGATTTCTACTATACCTGTTGCTTCAATCAATGCTTTGGATACACTGGGTGCAGGAGATATTTTCCATGGTGCTTTTTGTCATTATATTCTTCAAGCAAATTTTCCTACTGCTCTAAGTAAAGCAGCGAACATAGCTAGTAAATCCTGTCAATTTTTTGGCACTAGAAGTTGGCTTACATCTTAATTCATCAGAATAGAAATCAATCCAGGGCTATTTCATTCTAGGTGATATTGTAATTGTGGTAGTGTAAATAAACTAGAAAAGTGAGTGAAATAGCGATAATAGAAGCATTCTCTCGAATGCCAGATCGTAGAAGAAAACAGGGAACAAGGCATTCATTACAATTATGTTTGGCTCTGTTTACACTGGGGGTGACAGCAGGCAACCAAGGCTTTCTTGCGCTCGGAGATTGGCTAAAATCGTACAGTGAAGAATTAAAAGAGTTATTTGAAGTCAGAAGAATCCCTTCTTACAGCACAATTAGGAGAGCATTATTAAATTTGGATTACGAGGAGTATTCAGCTAGATTAGCAAGTTTTTTTGAAATCAAACCGTTAGCAGGTGAGACTTTGGCATTGGACGGAAAAGTGTTAAAAGGCTCATACTTACTTTCGTCAGACAACCCTCATTGTGAGCCACACAAGGCAATCACATTAGTTACGGCTTACCTAGTTGAAAGAGGACTAATCCTAAGACCAGAAAAAGTTAAAAACAAGAGTAATGAAATTACCGCAATACCCAAATTTATTGAGGCTTTAGCCGTTGAAGGGGTAGTTTTTGCATTTGATGCAATCAATACACAAAAAAACTATTGAAACAATTATCAATAGCGGAAATCACTATCTTGCTGCTGTCAAAGGAAATCAACCCAAACTAGATCAAGCTGTAAAAACGAAATTTGTCGAACATGACAGTTTTTACAATATTTTTAAAGGTCACGGAAGAATCGAAAAACGCAGAGTTAGTACTGCTTACTTAGATTTGAAGTTGCCTAAATGGTCGAGTATTAAAACGCTCATTAAAGTAGAATCAGAACGCCAACTCAAGTATAAAACGGAGTTTAGTACCAGATACTATATCTCTGATTTGACCGAATCAGCCTTCGAGTTTTATCAAAGAATTCGTGGTTATTGGGGTGTAGAAAATAAAGTTCACTATGTTCGCGATGTTACTCAAGGAGAAGACAAATCTAGAATTCGTACCTTACCATTACCTCAGATTTTAGCGATCGCACGTAACTTAGCTCTCAATTTATATCGAGATTCTGGATTTGACAATATGGCTCAGGCACAACGTAAATGCCAATTCAGTTTAAAACAGATTGCTTCTCTTTTTAGAATGAAATAGCCCTGGAAATCAATCAACTAAAACAACAAAATATTGTGATCGCTTATTGATATTGGTCTAATTAAATTATGTATTATTTATCCTTCCTAATCTTGATTCCTGGTACTATTTTGAGTTTTTGGGCACAAAATAATATTAATTCTACAGTTAGTTCAATACCTTTTGATCGCTAATTCTCGTAGACGCTAACATTTAAGAGAGATTGTTCTAGAGCGATCGCTTGATCTGAAGTTAATTAAATCAGGTAAATTAAAATTTTTGATATGCCTAACTCTCAAATTGCGATCGCCAAATCTTTACCAGAGAATGATGTTATTATTGCCCAGCATTTTTATCAGTTATGGTTAGATAACAAAGTTCCCTCGGATTCTTTGCGGGAAGATTGGCTAGAAATAACTTTGAAATTTATCGAACAAGCACGTCAAGAATTTTCTTTTCAAGGTTTTATTGCCCAAGATATAAATAAAAATCAAATTGTAGGTTCTGCAAGTTGTCAACTATTTCAGGGTCTTTATCCATCACCGTTTAAATTAGAAAAACGGAAATACGGTTATATCTGGAACGTATTTGTTGAATCAGATTATCGTCGTCAAGGAATTGCAACTCAATTAACCAATAAAACTATCGAGTATCTCAAAAATTTAGACTGTACTAGAGCCGTTCTTCATGCTTCTCCCTGGGGAAAACCAGTATATGAAAATCTGGGTTTTATTCCTGGAAATGAAATGATTTTGGATTTACTCTAAAGCAATAATCAAGGAGAGTTGGGAGTTCGGAATTCGGAGTTAGAAGTTCTAATTTTTACCACTGTCAATTTTGCTTACCCGGCTACAGAAAGCCAATACCTCTGGGATGATGGATGTTTTTTGAGGATAAGGTACTTGGGGACGAGCAATAATAATTAACGGAACTTCTAATTCGGCTGCCACTTGACGTTTAATATTTTCACCTCCTGCCTTGCCAGAGGCTTTAGTAACAACTAGAGATATTTGCCACTTGCGCCACAAAGCTATTTCTAAGTTAATGCTAATAGGTGGACGAATAGCTATCAAGCGATCGCTTGTAAAACCAGATTCTAGAGCTATTTCTAGAGATTCTATTTTAGGCAAGATTCTCGCAAACAGAGTGGCGCGATCCTGCCAAACTTGAAACAAAGGTAAAGATTTACAACCGACAGTTAATAAAACTCGCTGATTTTGCAGATATTTCCCCGAAAGGAGAGTTGTAAAACTATCTAATTGAATTATCGATGAGTTAATTGAAATAGAATCTGATGGTTGATAATTAATTCTTTCAAAACGTAAATAAGGAATCTTGAGTTGGGTAGTAACGGCGATCGCCTGACGGGAAACTTCAACTGCATAGGGATGAGAGGCATCAACTACAGCGAGGATCATTTGCTCCTCACAAAAAGACTGCATTTGAATTTGATCCATACAGCCCACTAAAATGTTGCTAGTAAGAGGATAAAGAGACTTAGCCGATTGGCTTGTAACAGTAATAACCAAAGGTATTTGGTATGAGGCGATCGCTTTGGCTAAGGTTACACTTTCACTTGTGCCCCCAATGAGCCAAATATTTCCTCTCATTATCAGCAATTAACGTTTATTGACCCTTCAAAGCTTTGCGAAAATTACGACGATAAGATTTATTAGCAGCTAGCAGAACTGGCCATAATAAAGCTAATGTAATTCGTCCAGGTAAACTAGAGTTAAAATTAGTGCGGCGAAAACCAGATAAAAATTTCCAGATTCCACCCACGTAAATCAAGAACAATATAAAACCAATAAAGTGCGGCATATCTATATTGATTAAACAAACTTACAGCAACTTACATTCTAACAATTGTCAGATTTTCCTTCCCTTAAGCCCAGATCTAAATTTGCCAAGCCATACTGGACTGGTCATTGTTCTACAATACACAGTGAATATGAGCAAAGAGTGTTACTTGATTTTGCTGAAATCGCTTTAATTTTGCTTTTTTGCTCAACAACTGCTTTAAATTGGAAGTTATAAGATACAAAAAAATCAAAAAGTAAATTATTAAACGATCACTAGTTGTCCAAAATTAACATTAACCGATAAACAAGGAGGTCTAATGCGTGCAGTGCTAATGGCTGGAGGTTCGGGGACTAGGTTGCGTCCTTTGACTTGTGATCTTCCTAAGCCGATGGTGCCAGTACTTAACCGTCCCATCGCTGAGCATATCATTAACTTATTAAAACGCAACAGTATTACTGAAGTTATCGCTACTCTTTATTATCTGCCTGATGTGATGCGCGACTACTTCCAAGATGGGAGCGACTTCGGAGTAGAAATGACTTATGCCGTTGAAGAAGAACAACCCTTGGGAACTGCCGGCTGTGTCAAAAATATTCAACAATGGTTAAATGATACTTTTATTACCATTAGCGGGGATGCCATCACCGATTTTGATCTACAAGCGGCGATCGCCTTCCATCGTGAAAAGAAATCTAAAGCCACTCTGATTTTGACTCGCGTGCCTAACCCTGTTGAATTTGGGGTTGTAATTACCGATGAAGACGGAAAAATAAACCGCTTTTTAGAGAAGCCTTCCTTGAGCGAAATTTTCTCTGATACTGTAAATACAGGTACCTATATCCTAGAACCAGAAGTCTTAGATTATCTGCCAGAAAATGAAGAATCAGACTTTTCCAAAGATCTTTTTCCGTTATTGTTAAAGTATCAAGAACCGATGTATGGTTATGTCGCTGAAGGTTACTGGTGTGATGTAGGTCATCTAGAAGCTTATCGGGAAGCGCAGTACGATGGGTTAGCTAAAAAAGTTAAGCTAGATTTTACATATCACGAGAAATTTGCAGGAATTTGGATTGGCAACAATACCTATATTGATGCTAGTGCTGTTATCGAATCACCAGCTTTAATTGGTGATAATTGTCGGATTGGAGCAAGAGTAAGAATTGAGTCAGGGACGGTAATTGGCGATAACGTTACCATTGGAGCGGATGCCGATCTTAAACGTCCGATAATTTGGAATGGGGCTACTGTGGGAGATGAAGCTCATTTACGTGCCTGTACAATTGCTCGTGGCACAAGAATGGATCGTCGGGCGCAAGCTCTAGAGGGGGCAGTGGTAGGGGCTTTGTCCATTGTGGGAGAAGAAGCTCAAATTGCTCCTGGAGTAAGAGTTTGGCCCAGCAAAAGAATTGAATCGGGTGCGATTCTAAATATTAATTTAATCTGGGGCAATACCGCCCTGCGTCAACTTTTCAGACAAAGGGGAGTCTCAGGACTAGCTAACATTGACCTGACTCCAGAGTTTGTAGTTAAGTTGGGTGCATCTTATGGTTCAACTTTAAAGTTAGGTTCAACAGTAATTGTCTCTCGCGACCAGCGTAGTGTATCACGGATGGTTGGTCGAGCAATCATTGCCGGGTTAATGTCAGCGGGAATTAATGTGCAGAATCTAGAGGCTACAGCTATTCCCATTGCCCGCGCCATAATGACTAATCTGATCGATGTATCAGGAGGAATTCATATTCGTTTAGAACCCGATCGACCTGATTATCTATTGATTGAATTTTTTGATAAACAGGGGATTAATATTTCTAAGTCTCAAGAAAAGAAAATTGAGGGGGCTTATTTCAAGGAGGACTTGCGCCGAGTTGCCGTACAAGAAATTGGCAGTGTTGGCTATCCTAGCGGTATTCTCGATACTTATAGTCGTACCTTTGAAAAATACCTCAATATTGAGGCGGTACGAAATAGTGGTTCCAAAATTGTGATTGACTATGTCTACGCTGTATCTGGAGCAATTTTACCGCAACTTTTGGCTAAATTTGGCTGTGATGCAGTAGTACTAAATGCTAGCCTAAAAGAAATTGCTATTTCGGCGACCGAAAAAGAACTCTTGTTAGATCAACTTGGTCAAGTGGTAGAAGCCTTAGGAGCTAATTTTGGGGTACAGGTATCAGCCAACGGGGAGCAATTTATTCTGGTTGATGAGTCTAGTTTGCCGATTCGCGGAGAAATTTTGACCGCCTTAATGGTCAATACTATTTTTACTGCTAATCCTCGAAGTACAGTGGTTGTTCCTGTTCACGCCTCTAGTGCGGTGGAAGAAATCGCCCGTCGTCATGACGGCAAAGTAATCCGCACCAAGGTTAATCCTACTGCTTTGATGGCAGCTTCCCAAGATAACCCGAATGTAGTGCTAGGTGGCAACAGTGATATGGGATTTATTTTCCCTCAACTTCATCCAGGTTTTGACGCCATGTTTAGCATTGCCAAGTTAATTGAAATGTTAACCATTCAAGAGCGATCGCTGGCTGATATTCGCAATGATCTGCCTAATATCTGTCACAAATCTTATTCGATACGTTGCCCCTGGAAAGTCAAAGGTGCCTTGATGCGATACTTAGTTGAAAATCATCCTCCAGAAAATTTGGAATTGATTGATGGCGTTAAAATTGTTAACCCCCACAACGATAAATGGATTTTGATTTTGCCCGATGCCGGGGAGCCTTTGGTACATATTTATGCTAACAGTCGCGATCGCACTTGGGTCGATCAGCAACTAGCTGAATATCGTCATAAAGTCCAAAGTTTTATCGATCGCGAGCAAGGTTAACCTATAAAATTGCGATTAAAATTGCTAGCAAGATGCAAGTCACAGCAACAAATAGTACAATTGTTCAGACAGTTGTTAGTAGTCAGATATAAAGGAGTAATAAACCGATGAATAGCTGTATTTTAATGGCGCAGATCGTTAGCGATCCTGAACTACGTTCTACTCAAGATCAAACTAGTGTATCTTCAATGATGGTAGAGTTTGAATCCACTAGAGAAGGAGAAGCACCAGGTAAAGTACAGGTAGAAGGATGGGGAAACTTAGCCGAAGAGATTAAGAATACTTATAGTGCTGGAGATCAAATTATTATTGAAGGTCGTTTGTCAATGAATTTGTTTGATATGCCAGAAGGATACAAAGAAAAGCGAGCCAAACTAGTAGCCTCAAGGATTTACCCTCTTGGTAATCCTAGTCCCAGTATCTCAGGTTTTGCTACTAACAACCAATCTGGGTATCAACCGTCTAGCAATAACCCTAGTAATCCAGCAGATTTTGATATCCCTCCCCAACCTAAACCTGCACCTGCTTATTCTGACCATACCCCAGTTGAAACTATTTCTGAGCCAAGTAGCGCACCTGCAAGCACTAGTAATGAGGACTGGGATGAAATTCCCTTTTAACGATCTACTTTACTCTAAGCTATCAGCTATTAGCTTTTGACCAATCTTTTATAACAGTTATTAAGACGGAGTAAGGTAGATTATCTGATAATTATACTTACTGCTTAAACAGTTTCATCACTAGACTTCAAACTCTAAAACCATTAGCATTAGCTACGAAGTAAAAAAGTTATGGTTGAGGAAAAAGTTTGAGCAAGCTATTAAAAATAGCCCATATAATTGATCTGATCAATGAATGGATTGGTCGCATTACCTATTGGCTAGTATTATTGATGGTTGCCGTAGGAACGTGGAATGTTTTAGGGCGATATTTAGGGCGTATGATCGGTACTAATCTTACTTCTAATGCCCTTATCGAAATACAATGGTATCTATTTGACGTGGTATTTCTTTGTGGTGCAGCCTATGCACTCAAATATAACGAACACGTTCGGGTAGATATTTTTTATAAAAACTGGAGTCGTCGTCGCCAAGCTCTAGCTAATTTTGTTGGCAATATTATATTTTTAATTCCGTTTAGTTGTTTAATAATTTATTATTCTTGGGGAACAGTAATTAATTCCTGGAAGATACGGGAGATGTCTCCCGATCCTGATGGTTTACCCCGCTATCCGATCAAATTTACGATTATTATTGCTTTTATTTTATTAATTTTCCAAGGAATTTCCGAAGCGATTAAGAATTGGCATATATATCAAGAAACTAATACCAGTCAGGAGGATAACTAAGATGAATTATGACTGGTTGGGAATGGCAATGTTCGCCGGAGCATTAGTCTTATTATCCTTTGGTTTTTCCGTTGCTTTTTCTTTGGGAGGGGTGGCTATTATATTTGCCCTGATTGGTGCAGCAGTGGGAGAATTTAGTTTTAGTTTTTTCAATGCTATGCCCAGCCGTATTTTTGGCATTATGGGCAACTATACCCTCCTGGCAATTCCCTATTTTATCTTTCTCGGTTCAATGCTGGAAAAAACAGGTATTGCTGAGAAGTTGTTAGAAACTATGGGTATTCTCTTTGGCAAAGTACGAGGTGGTTTAGCTTTAGCAGTAGTAATAGTTGGAGCATTATTGGCTGCTTCTACGGGAGTGGTAGCAGCTACCGTAGTGGCAATGGGCTTAATTTCTCTGCCGATTATGTTGCGCTATGGCTATAGTAAAGAATTAGCAGCCGGTGTAATTGTTGCTTCTGGTACTTTAGGACAAATAATTCCCCCCAGTGTAGTCCTAGTTGTTTTAGGAGATCAGCTTGGTATTCCTGTCGGTGATTTATTTATCGGTTCACTAATTCCTGGGTTAATGATGGCAGGGGCTTTTGCGCTTCACGTTGTGATTGTCGCTTGGCTCAAGCCGGAAGTTGCTCCCGCTCTTCCCCCTAGCGTCAGAATTGGTGGTAAAAAGCTATTAGTTCGAGTAATGACCGTGATGCTTCCCCCTCTTTTATTAATCATGGTAGTGCTGGGCAGTATTTTTCTGGGTATAGCTACACCTACTGAAGCAGGTGCCTTAGGGTCAGTAGGAGCGATAATTTTAGCAGCATTTAATCGTCAGTTGAATTGGGCAGCGTTGCGTGAGGTCTGTGATGCAACTATGCGCATTACTACCATGGTTATGTTTATTCTCCTGGGTTCAACTGCTTTTAGTCTGGTATTTCGGGGTTTGGGGGGAGACAGATTTATGGAAAACCTTCTCATCAATATCCCAGGAGGCGTAATCGGCTTTTTATTAGTTAATATGCTGGTGATCTTTTGCTTAGGTTTCTTTATTGATTTCTTTGAGATTGCTTTTATTGTAATTCCGATATTTGCCCCCGTTGCTCAACAGTTGGGGATAGATTTGGTATGGTATGGGGTGATTATTGGAGCTAATTTGCAAACATCTTTCTTAACTCCACCTTTTGGCTTTGCCCTCTTTTATTTACGAGGAGTAGCGCCACCAGAACTCAAAACCGAGGAAATTTATCGCGGGGCAATTCCGTTTATTTTGTTACAACTTTTGGTGCTAGCTCTAATTATTACTTTTCCTCAAATAGTTAATTTTTTGCCAGCTTTAAGTTCATCTCCAGCTCCAATCTAGGATATCTAAATACTAAGTAGAAAGAAATATGAATAATTTATATTTACTGCTTACAAAAAACCAAAATATTTTAAACCTTCTAAAATACCACCTGCATAGCCTGACTGAGCTAAGTAGAGCTTGTCATTTTTGTTATCTTCATACCATTGAAGTAATTCTGGCTTCGCATTACCCACAATCAAGCCTTTTTCTTGTCCCTGAAATAGAGAAATATCGTTACCAGAATCACCACAAACTATAGTTTGTTCGGCAGTGATATTCCATCTCTGACGTAAGAATTTTACGGCTAAACCTTTATCTCCATTTTGTGGTAATAAATCTAAATCTTGACCAGCACTATAGATCAGCTTGATCATATAACCTTGATCGCTCAGCGCAGATTTTAATCTGGTGATGATTTCTTCAGATACTGCTTCAGCCAAATAGTAACTAATTTTAAACGGATTTTGTTCTGATTTTGGCTGAGATTGTAATTCACTAAATTGGTTGGCGATCGCTATGATTTCATCTCGATCCCAACCCTGGGAGAGGATGTTTGCCCATTCTGGATCAAATTGTTCTTGATTTTGATCAAAATACATTTCTGTTCCCACAGAAGTAATTAGAGCATCTGGAGGTATCAAAGATTTTGCTTCTGCAAGTAAACGATACAAATAAAGAGAACGCCCCGTAGCATAGACAATTTTACTGCTGTATTTTTCACGGTGATTAGTCAACTGCTGGTTGAGTTTTGCTAGCGCGGGATCGTCTCCAACCAGGGTATTGTCTAAATCAGTTACAAATAATAAAGGGCTCATACTTGGGGAATTCATAAAAATATTCAAACTTTAAATAGCAATATTTGCTATTGAAAATACATACACTATATAAACACTATATTTAGCAAATTAAGGAAAAATTGCCCGATGCCAAAAATTATCCTCAGATTTAATCTTTTTAGTAAATAACTAAATAGTCGGGTAATTTCTCTCTATTATGCTCAAAAAAGATAAATTGTATAGTGATCTCAAATAAATACTATTTGGCAATAAAACAATCAAATTATCCCAGAGACTAACTCAACTCTTTACAACTGGAGACACAAACTGGTTAGCTGGAGATTGGTTGAGACAGTAATTTCGTGACAGCAAGAGGGCTGAAACTTTGGGCGTAGAACTTCGTAGTTACGTATATTTAGATAGATTGCAATCCCAGAATGCAGCCTACATCGGCACAGTGGCATTAGGATTTTTACCTTTACCAGGAGATGCTTCTTTATGGATTGAAATATCTCCTGGTATTGAAATAAATCGTATTACTGATGTTGCTCTCAAATCTGCGGTAGTACGTCCAGGAGTTCAATTTGTCGAAAGACTTTATGGACTACTAGAAATTCATGCTAGTAAGCAAGGAGAAGTAAGAGCAGCAGGAAGGGCGATCCTTCAAACATTGGGAGTGAAGCAACAAGACAGCTTAAAACCTCAGGTAGTTTCTAGTCAAATTATTCGTAATATTGATGCTTATCAGGCACAGCTAATTAATCGTGATTGCCGTGGGCAGATGTTACTGGCTGGACAGACTCTTTATGTCTTAGAAGTACAGCCAGCAGCTTACGCAGCTCTTGCTGCCAATGAAGCGGAAAAAGCAGCGTTAATTAATATTCTCAAAGTAACCGCAATAGGAAGCTTCGGCAGAGTCTATTTAGGAGGTGAAGAACGAGATATTATTGCTGGCTCGATAGCAGCTCTAGCAGCAATTGAAAGTATTAGTGGACGAGAAAGTTTGACTCAGAAAAATAATGAATAGTTGGCTGAAATGGGAATCTTAAAACAGATAGTAACTGATGTTAAGCAGTTACACCAGATTGCAATAGTTTCAGCAATTATTTTTGAACGAAATATTCAGGCTTTCAGTTCTGACGTGCGTAACATCAGATAATAAGTAAGAAATCAAATAAATGCGATCGCAATTAGAGGTAGATTCGTGGCGAATATTGAACATTTAACTAAACTTAGACAGGGGGCAATCAGTTGGATTAATTGGCTAGATAGTAGTCATCAACCAATAATCGATTTGATCAATGCCGATCTTCGGGGAGTAAATTTACCTGAGGTTTATTTAGTTAAAGCAGATTTAACTGGTGCCGATCTTTGTAGTGCTGAACTAGTTAAAGCGAATCTGACGGGAGCTAATTTAGAATCAGCAGAATTAATTGACGCTAATCTCCAACAAAGTAACTTAACGGGGGCAAATTTGCAGTCAGCCTATCTAATTGATGCAGATTTACATCAAGCGAACCTGATTGGAGCAGATTTAAGAGCAATTATGGGACGCAGTGCTAATTTTAGTCAGGCTAACTTAATTGGTACATCGATTAGACAAGCTCAATTGCGGATGGCAAACTTTATGCAGGCAAAGCTTAACCGTGCTAATCTCAGTGAGACAGCTTTAGCTCAGGCTAGTTTTGACCAGGCAGACTTATCAGGAGCCAACTTTTTTGAGGCAGAATTACAGTCCGCCAGTTTTTATCGAGCTAACTTATATCGAGTTAAAGCGATCGCAACTCACCTGAGTAATAGCTATTTCTTGGCTAGCAGTTTACTAGAAGCCAACTTGACACGCTGTGACTTACGTTGGGCAAATATGAGCTACGCCAACCTCCAAAGTGCAGATTTACAGGAAGCTAAACTACGAGGTACCAATTTAACCAAAGCTAATTTAACCGGAGCTAACTTAGCCAAGGCTAATCTAAGAGGCGCCAACTTGACTAACGCCAACCTCAGTCAAGCTAATTTAACAGGGGCAAACATCGAAGATACCATTTTTGACAAGGCAATCTTAACAAATACAATTATGCCTGATAGAACTATACATCTATAGACAATATTATTTACAAAGCGATCGCTTTTGATAATTCGAGAGTAAGATCGGGTTCTCTTAAAATTAATTTGATGCTCGTTTGTTGAGTAGTATTTTGCCCTGAAAAGACAGTGCTTTCGTTAGGCTTGGTTTATCTGAAACATAAAAATAACACTAATTAATATAGCTAGAATAACTAACCAAAAAGTAGTTGCAATCCCAGTTATTTTACTAGCCTGAAACTTTTGCCACCATTGCTGGGGACGAACATCTCGCAACCAAAAAGTGGCGATCGCAGCTAAATTGAGACAAACAATATTAGTTGACACTAAAACTGCTGTTTCAATCGCAGGTTGCCATAACTGAGAACCAATTAGCATTCCTAAAACTACTAAAGGAGGCAATAGTGCCACCGAAACCATCACTCCAACTACTGCTTTTTGTTCGTCAACTGTCAGAGAAATTGCTCCAGCTACTCCTGAAGCAAAAGCTAAAACAACATCAGAAAGATTTACGCTGGTTCTGATGGCAATCTCATTCATTCCCAGATTGACTGGTACTAATATGCCCAACAAAATTGACAGCAGTAAAGATATAACAATTTCTGTTAAACCAACCTTTATAGTTTTAATTGCTAGGGATAGATCGCCAAAGGTAGTAGCCACTGCTAACGCCATGTTGGGTTTCAGTAAGGGGGCGATTACCATTGCCCCAATTATTACTACTTCGCTTCCTTGTACTAAACCGATCGCGGCGATCACCGTAGATAAAATGACCAAAGAAATTTCTGTAGTGTCGAGGCGAATACCTTGGGAGATTTGAGTATAAACTTCTTGTTGGTCGACGCGATCATCTTTATCTGTTTCAGAGAATTTAGGCAATTTTACATTAGTTTGACTCGGTCTGGTTTCTGCTGGTAATACCAACAGTTGACAGTCTTCGAGGTTAGGAAATTTTTGTTTTAAATCGTCTACTACTGTCTCGACTCGTTCTTTCTTCAGTAAGATGTTGACCAAAAGTTGCTGTTGTGATTTAAAAATCGATTCGGTTTCTAACCCAGGATAAGAAGATAGCAGTTGTTGGATGTTTTGTTCTTCTGTCAAAGGTAGAAAAACTTTAATTAAGCATAAATCCATTAATTTTTAGCTCAAATTGTCTTTAATAAATAAGTAAATGCAGTTTAGCAACGTACTGATTCAATATTTTGAATCTGTTGAAGCGCATTTTTAGCGTAATCTAATTTAGTCGCTGTTACCCATTTATTTTCAGGTGCAAATATCCAAGAAGCGTAAAGGGTTGCAGATAGTCCGCGAAACATTTTCATTGTTGTTGAGTCAAATTTTATATTCCGCACAGCTTTGTAACCATTAATAAATTGCTCAATCATAGTATCGGCTTCATCGTAGTCATAAAACTCGTCAAACGTTACAGCTATGTCTAGCCAATAATGACCAAAACCTGCTTCGTCAAAGTCAATAATGGCTAATTGACCTGTTGAATCAATTAAAATATTGTTGAAATGTAAATCAGAGTGGATAATACCAAAGTTATTCGTTTCGTAACCAATATTAATTAGATATTTTTCTAAAGTGTCTAATCCATTTTTTATCTGGTTCAGTTGTTGCGTGGTGTAACCTACACTTTTTGCTCCATTCAAAATAATATTTGAGCAGTTATGAATATGATTCTCTCTAAAGACTACTTTTTAAAGACCAGTTAAAATCAGCAGGATTCTCCCCATTGAAAATCTCTTTTATACGGTAGCCCGTCAAAATCTTCTGGACATTGAAACTTTTCAACTTTTCCCTTAGATATCAAACCATAATCTAAAATGTAATCGGTTTGATAGACACCAAAACTTACTAGACTAATTGAATTACAATTATTAATTATTTGTGTAGCAAGAGAATTTAGTAGTACATCTGATTCCATAACAGAATTTGCTGCATTTCCCCTTATCCCTAATCTGTATTGATTGGGACGACCTTCGGGACCGTCGGGATAGGAGTGATTAATTGTCTCAGATATTTCAATTGTTAGCTGGTGATCCGCCTTTAATTGACCTTCTACAGATGCGATCGCATCCTCACATATTTTGTTATCTAAGTTAATGTTTTGTGCCTGAGGAGGAGGAGTATTACAGGAAAAGATACCTAACATCAATGAAGTAACAACAAAAGACTTATTCATAATTGCAACTGAAGATCCCATGATAGATTTCTCCTTAATCAAATTTGTTTTAATTGATTCTAAAGATTCAACAGAGGAAAAACATCTGAAAAACGTCCCAATCTAGCCTCAACCAAAGTGATAAGTAGATCTACTTCATTAGATGGAGCTACCCAGATTTAGTCAATCTAGATGCTATCTGTGATACTGCTAAAGTGAAAATTCTCAACTTTACAACCAGGAATAACACTACTGCCGCAGCGTTTTGCTTGACTTACTGCTACTACATTTTTCAGCATTTCGGGCAAACACTGATTAAAGCGCAAGTTTTTGATTGGGTGAGAGATCTTACCGTCTTCAATTAAGAAAGTACCATCTCTAGTCATGCCTGTAACTTCTAAAGTTCGAGGATTAACATAACGCACATACCAAGCCCGACTGACTAAAATACCTCTTTCAGTACTGGCAATCAAATCGGTAACAGTTTGATCTGAACCAGTCATCACAATAGGAGACAAAGATCCTGTAGGTTTTTTATCTTGTTCTTTTGCCCAATAGCGACTGTAAGAAAGAGTTTGGGGAACACCATCTTTGATAATATCTAGATTTTCATTGCTTAGACCACTACTAAAAAACCTGCCTCCTTGCAACAGAGGATGAGCAGGATTACGCTGTACTTGAACAATAGGATTAAATAACTTTTCGCCGACTTTGTTGCCGATAGGCTTACCCGTGTCATCGCTACGAGACATAAAAGAACGTCCTTCATCTGCTGCCCTGGCATCTAAATTCCAAATTACCCAAAAAACTAAACTAGCCATCGCTGACGGTTCCAAGATGACCGTATAGTCTCCTGGTTCAATTGTCTGAGGATTGCGAGAAGCGATCGCCCTGTTGATAACTTGTTCAGTTAATTCTGTAATGGGCAATTGGTTAATACTCCAAGCAGTGCAGCGATTCCAGCTAGAACCATTGTCAATACGAGCGGTAAAACTAAAATCCGCTTCAGTTGTGCGATCGCAACCCCGCAAACCAGCAGAGTTACCAATAGCATTGAGAGATGTCTTAGTACTAAGGGTTCCCGAACCGTTTACTCCTGCATCTTTACTTAAAGAACATACTTGTTGAATAATCTCGCCTTTTTTCAGAGGAGATAAAGTTGCTGTAGCTTGGTCAAAAGCAGGAAGGCGATCGCTATAGGTTTGCTTCGGTAATAATTCCACCCATTCAGGATCTTCAGGAGCAATGCGAGCTAAATCTTCGGCACGTTTTACGGTAGCAGCGATCGCTTCTCGCTCTAATTCTGTAGTAGAAGCAGAAGCACTACGCTTACCAAAATAACTAATAACGGTGAGGCTAAAAGTATTTTTACGAACGTTTTGGCTAATTTGATTCTCTGAAAAGCGACTAAGTGCAGTTTCACTAGCACTGAGGCTAACAAAAATTCCGTCGGCTTGAGATTGGGCGATTGCGAATTCAATTAAAGCCAGAGCTTCTTGTTGGGTGATCAGGGTATTGAGGGGTGTTAAAGTCATCTTCAAATAACAATTGGGGAATAAAGAGCTAGAAGCTTTTGCTGTTAAAGCCTAAACTTATATAAAGTTAAATAGTAACAACCTGGTAATGATAGTATTGATTTTTGGTGACTTAGGATAAAAATCGTTATGGCTGAAACTTTAATGTTTAACGCTTTGAGAGAAGCGACCGACGAAGAAATGGCAAGAGATAAAACTGTCTTCGTCTTGGGTGAAGATGTCGGACATTATGGTGGTTCTTATAAAGTCACCAAAGACCTGTATAAGAAATATGGAGATCTACGTTTATTAGATACTCCAATTGCGGAAAATAGCTTTTGTGGGATGGCTGTGGGTGCAGCTTTAACTGGCTTACGTCCCATAATCGAAGGGATGAACATGGGCTTTTTACTGTTGGCATTTAACCAAATTGCCAATAATGCCGGGATGCTACGCTACACCTCTGGAGGAAATTTCAAGATTCCGATGGTGATCCGTGGTCCTGGTGGAGTAGGTAGGCAGTTGGGTGCAGAACATTCCCAAAGGCTTGAAGCCTATTTCCATGCTGTTCCAGGCTTAAAAATAGTTGCCTGTTCTACAGCATATAACTCTAAAGGTTTATTAAAAGCAGCTATAAGAGACGATAATCCAGTACTGTTTTTTGAGCATGTATTGCTTTATAACCTTAAGGACGATCTGCCAAATGATGAGTATGTATTGCCTTTAGACAAGGCCGAAATGGTACGAAAAGGAAAAGATGTCACAATCTTGACCTATTCTCGGATGCGTCATCACTGTACTCAAGCACTTAAAACTATTGAAAAACATGGTTACGACCCAGAAATTATTGACTTAATTTCCCTTAAACCTTTTGACATGGAAACCATCAGTGAGTCAGTACGTAAGACTCATAAGGTTATCATTGTCGAAGAATGTATGAAAACTGGGGGCATTGGTGCTGAGCTAGTGGCATTAATTAATGAGCAACTATTTGACGAGTTGGACGCACCAGTGTTGCGTTTATCTTCTCAGGATATTCCTACCCCTTATAACGGCACATTAGAAAGATTAACTATTGTACAGCCAGAACAAATTGCGGAAGCTGTACAAAAAATGATGGAAGGAAGAATTTAACTCTGATTACTAATCATCCTTGATTTATTTTAACGTAATGTCGCGAGAATTCCCTATTCTCTATAGGTTAGGGATGAATCGCGACCAGCAATAAACCGCGAAGCGACTACCTATTCTTTTCCACCTGACTGATTATCAATATACTGTTTGATGACTTCTAATGGTACGCCTCCACAAGAAATAATGCACTTTGAGTCATGCCACAACTTAGCATTTTTGCCCCAGTAGTGTTGAGCTATTTCCTGAGAATATTTTTTTCTCAAAATTCTGCTACTCGCCGATTTGAGAGAGGATACCAAATTAGAAATATTGTTATTTGGATGCAAGTCAATAAGCAAGTGCAAATGGTCAGCTTCGCCTTCACAGTTAGACAAAATTGAGTAGTTAGATTCTAGAATTCTTTGAAATACTTTTTTGGCATCCTCAATCATTGCCCTAGTCAAAACTTTGCGACGATATTTAGTCACAAAAATAACATGCAAGTGAATAGAAAAAATAGAGTGTGAAGCTTTTCTTAGCTTAGTTGACATGACATCGACTGATTATGATATGATTTATCTTATCGACTGAAACAGTAAATCTATTAAATCACAGATGGCACTAAGAAGATACACATTTCGGCTGTACCCAAACAAAACTCAAGAAAGAGAATTGTTTGCTGCTCGTCGTCTTCATGGGTATCTCTATAATGCCTGTATCGCTCATCGCCGTTTTGAGTGGAAGAAAAATCAAAAAACTGTTGACTATTTCCAACAGCAAAATTGTTTACCAGCATTCAAAAAAGAATGGGTAGAATTTGCTCATCTTCATTCTCAAGCTTTACAGTCAACAGTAAAACGGGTTGATTTAGCCTATAATTCTTTCTTTAAAGGACTGAGGGGTTTACCTAATTTCAAGTCAATTAGAAATTATTCAGGCTGGACGTACAGTTCTAAATCTGGATGGAAAACGTCTACTAATGGTAAACATGGCACAGTTACTCTTAATGATTTAGGCATAACCCTAAAAATGAGAGGACAAGCAAAATCTTGGTGTACTCCAACTACGTTAACCATTGTTTATAAGCCACGTAAAAAACAGTGGTTTGCTAGTTTTACTTGTAATGTTTCAGTCAAAGAGGCAAAGTTTGGTTCTGTTTCAGATTTGAAATATGAGTCAATAGTTGCTTTTGATTTGGGTACTGCTACTGCTATCACTTGCTTTGATGGTATAAAGTTTGAAGAAATATCTAATCCTCGTTTTACTCAAGTAGCAGAAGAGAAAGTCAAGCAAGAATCAAAAAAACTCAGAAGAAAACGCGCACCAAATAGAAAGAAAGGTATAAAAGCCTCTAATCGTTGGAAAAAAGCGCGAAGACGAGTATCAAAATTACAGCGCAAAGTGGCATTGCAACGTGCTGATTGGCAGCATAAAATTACCTCAGATATAGCAAGTCGTCATGACATCGGGGTAACTGAAAAGCTAAATACCAAAGGCTTGACACGCAAAGCGGGCGGAAATGCTGCTTCGCAAGCAGCTTATTCCACGCCCGTCCGAAGGGCAAAAAAGCGGTGCGACCCCGCGTCGTCTCACGACGCTAGGGAACGCGCACCAAGACAAGGTGGCAAACGAAAAAAACAGAAAGCAGGACTTAATAAGTCTATTCTTTCTGTTGGCTTCAGCACTCTTAACCAAATGATTGCTTACAAAATTGAAGCCAAAGGCGGTTTGCTACTTCAATTAAACACGCGAAGAGTCAAACCTAGTCAACGCTGCCCAAAATGCGGAATTGTGCATAAGAACTGGGCTGACTTGTCTAATCGCTATCATGTTTGTGATAACTGTACTTTTGAAATTGAACGTGACAAGGGTTCTGTTCTTGTCATGTATAATGTTGCTACAAACCAGCAACAGGGGTGTGGGACGCATCTCTTAGACAGTGGATGTCTAAGCTCTACTTCCTTGACTAGTAAGCGCAAGCATACTGGCTCGATGAAGCAACTTGGGCAGATGAAACGTCAAAAATCTCGACTTAGTGCCGAGGAGTTGGAAACCCCAACTTCCGCGTCAGCAAAGTTGGGGTAGTTCATAGGCGTTTACAATGGGCACAACGCCTTTTTTTGTGTTTATTGTCAGTAGCCTGTCGGTTTCTTCAGCTATTTTCCAGAATTGGCATAATAATAAATAGCGAGGAAGCGTAAATATTGATATGACTGAGAAATCCCCTTATCTTTTACGGGCTAATGAAATAGCCGAACAAGAAGTTAGTTTCTCTCACCCCTGGAATCCTAACTCATCCATTCATGGAACTCAAATAAGTCGTTTGACAGGGCTACAAAGGGTAGGTGTAAGTCTTGCCAAAATCCCATCTAGCAAAGAATCTTTTATCTATCATTCTCACGACCGAGAAGAAGAGTGGATTTATATTATTTCAGGTCGAGGGATTGCGGAAATTGACGGTGAGGAATTTGAAGTCGGTGCAGGAGATTTTATGGGATTTCCCACACCATCTGTAGCACATCATCTACGCAATCCTTTTAACGAAGAGTTAGTTTATCTAATGGGTGGAGAAAATCTTAATTTTGAGATTGCGGACTTTCCTCGTCTAGGTAAGCGAATGCTTCGTCGTGGCGAAAATATAGAAATCTATGATACGTCAAATGCTAAAAGTTTTGCCCCACTAGAAAATATCAAAAATTAAAATTGGTATTTTCTAAAGATCGGAAGAATCATGATGATTATTCTTGATTATTGTCTGTTGATTCTTGGGACTATTATAATTTAAGTGTAGCAAGTATTGACTAATCGAAATGAGTAGAATTGCTGATGCAATATAAATTACATCGCTTACTTGTTGAACATCTAAGTTAAGCATCTGCTTAAATAAACTAACAATTAGAGCCACTACAATTACATTTACTAATTTAACTTTGAGTTCTTCTAAGGTGTGACTCTGCAAAATACTAGAATTATTTTTACGCCTAATGTTGATTTCTGAGATGAATAATTCATATATACCAAAGGCAAAAATAAATAAAACAATGCCAATTAAATAATAATCTACACCGCCAATAAGATAAGAAACTATCTTTAAAGTTGTTGCCCTTCCAGCCTCTTGCGGATCAAATCCCAAAATGAGACCAGACCAAATATCTAAGGTGCCAATAATAATGAAGCGCAAAGCACTGAGTAAACTGAAGATAACTGGAGCTAAGATAAAAAATCGAAAGTTCCAAATAACTGTTTCAAAAATTGACTCGATTTTTTGGAGTCTTGTAACATTTTTTTTATTCATTAATTAAATTCTAGATTTTATTAATGATAAAGTAAATTAAGTTTTAGTTACACTTTCTGTATTTACCAAAATCCTCTTTTCCCAGTGGGCATAATTGTCATCCAATTCGTTTTTGTTTCCTCTAATTGTTCTTGGGTCAAGTTAGTATTACTGAGATTGGCACCACAAAGATTAGCACCTTTAAATTTGATATTTTTGAAATTGGCAAAGCTGAGGTCTGCGCCACGTAAATCAGCTCCTTCAAGATTAGAAGAATTAAAAAAAGCTCTGCTTAAATTAGCATTGCGAAACATTGCTTGACGAATATCAGAATCAGTAAAATTGCTGGCAGTTAAATCTGCTCCCTGTAAGTTGGTTCTGATTAACTTAGAACGGTTAAATTTAGATTCTGATAAATCTGCTTTTTGCAGATCTTGCATACTAAGATCTTTTAGTCCAAAGTCTTTTCTACCATTTGCATACGCTTTCAAAACGTCTGCAGCCAACATTTTTACTGGTTTTTGAGTAGTTTGAGGATTACTTTTCGATTTTATCGAGGTATTGCCAACATTAGTTCTTGGATTGATATTTCTGGAACTATTTCGAGAATATCTGGAGGTAGAGGCACTTCTACTGCTAGTACGACGAGACATTCTATTTTCTATTTGAGATGCAGGTGATGTATTTCGGCGGGGAGAGTAGGCACTGCTTCTATTAGTTGCGACTGAGGTATGAGAATTTTTATCCTCGTTACTAGAGTAACTCAGCATACTTTCAGACAGGCTATCAACATGATTTTCCATTTCTAATGCCTGCAAAGCTTCGTTGGCGGTTTTAAAACGACTTTTAACTGCAACCTCTAACATAGTGGTTACTATTTCAGCAAAACTATCGCTAACAGTAAGGTTTTTAAACCAATCAATTTCTCCCGTTATGGGATCGCAATCCATATTTTTTGGAGCTTTTCCTGTCATCAGATACATACAAGTAACCCCCAACGCATAAACATCACTAGCATAAACGGGACGCATTGCTAGTTGCTCAGGAGGAGCAAAACCTGGGGTACCCACGGCAAAAGCAGTCAAAGCTGTTTGATTTGACCCCCCTGCTCCAACGCTATTGACTTGATTTTTGACCACTCCGAAGTCAATCAGAACCAACTTATCATCTATTTCGCGACGAATAATATTAGCGGGTTTGATATCTCGGTGAATTACTTTCTGAGCATGAATATCTCTTAAGATAACCAATACTTCTTTCAGAACTTGCCTAGCTTTTTCTTCGTTGAATACACCCTGTTTTTTTACTTCTTGCTGGAGATTATTACCCTTAACAAATTCTTGGATTAAATAAAATTGCTTTCGATCTTCAAAATAGTCCAATAGTCTTGGTATTTGTGGATGATTTCCAACTCGTCCCAAAGTCTTCGCTTCTCGCTCAAATAGTTCTCTGGCCATCGACAAAAAATTGGGATTATCTGTATTAGGCCGTAACTGTTTAATAACACATAACGGTTTTCCAGGTAGAGCAAGATCGGCTGCTAAAAAAGTTGCACCGAAACCGCCTTTGCCAAGACCTTTTACTAGATGATAGCGACCATGCAACAGAAGTTTTGACCCACAAGCTTTACATAATTTTGCTTTGGGGTGATTAACAGGTTTAGGACAGGATGGATTTAGGCAATAGCTCATTCAAAGTACCTATGAGACTCTGTCTGACAAATTATATTTTTATTAAGAGCGGACACCCTCCATAGCGGATCTTTCTTGTTTATAAGAATTTAATCCTATCTATGTTTCCACCAGCATATCCTAAATTTTCTGAAATCAGTTGCTAGAGACGAGTTAACAATACCTATTTTTTTAAAAGGCTATGAATCTTATCAGTTTTTTGTTCAGCCCCATAAACTGGCGAAAACTTGGCTAGGAGTTGGCGGAATTCCTCACCTTCAATAGTTTCCTTGTCAATTAAAATGTCGACAATCCGATCTACCGCTAAACGATTTTCACTAATAATATTTTTAGCTTTTTCATAGCAATCTAAGGCAATATTCCTGATACGAACATCAATCTGAGATGCAACTTCTTCGGAATATTTATTTCTATTACTGGAATCGCCACCAAGAAATACTGGTTGTTCCTGACCTTCTAAGGCTAAGGGACCTAAATCGGACATCCCAAATTTAGTTACCATTTTTCTGGCCAAGGAAGTTAGCACTTGAATATCTTGACCAGCTCCTTGAGTTATTTCGTCCTGACCAAATACAATTTCCTCAGCTGCCCTACCTCCCAAAGCAGACGTGATTTTAGCTAAGATTTTCGATTTGGTTTCTAACCCCATTTCTTCATCTGGAGTAAACCAAGTCAACCCTCCTGCACCTCCCCTAGGAATGATGGTGACTTTTTCTACAGGATCGTGATTAGGAGTCATAGTGGCAACGATCGCATGACCAATTTCGTGATAAGCAGTTAGTTTTTTGGCCTTGCTATCTACTAAGGGAATACCCTCCATTCCTGCCACAATGCGATCTACAGCATCATTAACTTCTTGCATAGTGACAGCTTCTTTATGTCTTCTTGCAGTGAGGATCGCAGCCTCGTTGAGGAGATTAGCTAAATCTGCGCCACTAAACCCAGGAGTACGTCGAGCGATCGCTTCTAAAGATACTTCGGAATCAATTTTCTTGCCGCGGGCATGAACTTCTAAAATACCTAATCTGCCTTGTAAATCAGGATAATCTACTATTACCTGACGATCAAAACGACCAGGACGCAATAAAGCCTGATCTAAGACATCAGGACGATTAGTCGCAGCGATAACAATAATGCCACTGTTTCCTTCAAAGCCATCCATTTCGGTTAATAACTGGTTTAAAGTCTGTTCTCGCTCATCGTTGCCTCCACCTATACCTGTACCTCTCTGGCGACCAACGGCATCAATCTCATCGATAAATACTAGGCAGGGGGCATTTTCCTTGGCTTTCTTAAATAAATCACGGACACGAGATGCGCCCACACCGACAAACATTTCGACAAATTCTGAACCTGAAATACTAAAAAATGGAACTGCCGCTTCTCCAGCGATCGCCTTAGCCAGTAAAGTTTTGCCTGTTCCTGGAGGACCAACTAAGAGTACTCCCCGGGGAATTTTCGCGCCTATAGCAGTGAATTTTTCTGGCTCTTTGAGGAAAGTCACAACTTCTTGTAATTCTTCCTTGGCTTCTTCGATACCCGCCACATC
Organism: Pleurocapsa sp. PCC 7319; assembly: GCF_000332195.1. NCBI lineage: Bacteria > Bacillati > Cyanobacteriota > Cyanophyceae > Pleurocapsales > Pleurocapsaceae > Pleurocapsa > Pleurocapsa sp. PCC 7319. The sequence continues at coordinate 1,055,220 of NZ_KB235922.1, read as the reverse complement.
ATCAAATTGAATTCCCGTATTGGCCTCCATTTGAAACTTGGCTTTGGAGCGACCAAAGCTTAAAGCTTGACCTGAAGCATTGGCAGAGCGACGCACAATCATAATCAGCCCTGACAACAGGATAAAGAAGATTAGCAAGTTGAGCAACACGCCTACGGTTTGGGAGCGATCAATAGACGTTTTAATACTAAAATCAACGTTTTTTTCGCGTATTTTGGGAAATAGATCCTGATTTTGCTCAAAAAGAACCACCTCTTTTGGGGGATCTTCTTTAGATTGACCTTTCAGAATTACGCTGGCTTTGTTAGTGGTTTCGTCAACTTCTACTTTTGTGACTTGATCTTTTTCTAACTTTTCTAAAAACTGGCTATAGCTAAGCTCATTTTTGGGCTTTTGCTGAGCTAAGGTGGGGGTTGCCAGGAAAAAGGTTTGGAGAATCATCCATCCAGCAGCTAATCGACCTATTGAAGTAACTCTTTTTGGGCTTAGCCGACGATTATTTAACCGAGACATAGGAATAAGATTCAATCCCTTTTCTGATTTAGTCTGACAACTTTTTTTCATAGTTATATATTTACTAGGTACATATATAAATTTTTTGATATTAACACCAGCCTAACTAAAAAACTTTTGTTTTTGATAGATTAAATTGCTGGTTAATCTATTTCTATTTTCAATTGATATTTTTGTAGTGCAAGAGTTTATTGCCAAAAAATGCTTAACTTTGTCTACACTCTAATTATATTAAGGAATTTTACAATAATGAGAAAGTAATCGGCACCCTTTTAGTGAGCAGTTTATAAAAAAATCATGAGAATTTATGGCAATCGACAATTAAAAACAATTCCCGGGCAGAGGACACGTCCTACTTCTGCCAGAGTTCGAGAGGCTTTATTTAATATCTGGCGCGAGCAAATTGAGGGCAGTTCTTGGTTAGATTTGTGTGCGGGAAATGGTTCCATGGGAGCAGAAGCTCTATGTCGAGGGGCTAGGAAAGTAGTGGGAATAGAAAAATATGGTAAGGCTTGCCAAATGATTGAGCAAAATTGGCAACGAATAGTCCAATCAGAACAGTCTTGCCAAGTATTACAAGGAGATGTATTAGTTAAGCTCAAAAGTCTCGCAGGACAACAGTTTGATTGGATTTATTTTGATCCTCCTTACGATAGTTATTTATATTTACCCGTTTTAAAAGCGATCGCCGCCTTAAAATTAGTCACCACCGAAGGGGCGATCGCAGTTGAACACAATCCTCAACTCTGGCAAGCTAAAGAAGTATCTGGATTGGAAATATATCGCACTAAATCTTATGGCAATACCACTCTAAGTTTTTACGCGTTAACCTCCTAACAACTGACAATTAACGATTAAGCTGATGGCTAAAAACAAGTCCCTACCAGGAAAGTTGATTATTAAACTGGGTAAATTTGTCTGGACAACAATGTGGCAAATTATGATGTCGCAACTGGCACCACGTAATCAGAAAGGAGAGTATATTCGTCCCTCAAGTCAGTTCAGAAATTTCATTAGTTCGGCAACAGATAACCCTTATCAACCAGATGCCAACCGCTACCGTTTATATGTTGGTCTGGGTTGCCCTTGGGCGCACCGTACTTTAGTCACTAGAGCTTTGAAAGGCTTACAAGAGGCGATCGCCGTATCAATTGTTTATCCTTCCCCCGATGCGGGAATTTGGGTCTTATCTGAGCCTGAAATGGGTTGCCAAACAGTACCCGAACTATATCAGCTCTCCCAATCAAACTATCAAGGACGTTCCACAGTGCCAATTTTATGGGATAGCCAGACTAATACCATCGTTAATAATGAAAGTGCCGAGATTATCGAAATGCTCAACTCGGAATTTAATCAATATGCTCAATATGCCGATTTTGAACTCTATCCAGAGTCCCTAAAAGAAAAAATAGACCAGTGGAACGAAAAAATCTATCACACAGTAAATAATGGAGTTTATCGTTGCGGTTTTGCGCAAACTCAGGCAGCCTATGATCAAGCTTGTAATGAACTCTTTACCACCCTCGATGAGATTGATGGGGTCTTAAAAACAAGTCGTTATCTATGTGGCGATCACCCTACTTTAGCAGATGTGCGTCTGTTTACTACTCTCTTCCGCTTCGATATCGTCTATTACGGGTTGTTTAAATGCAATCGTCGTCGTATCCAAGATTACGATCACCTAGGAGCTTATCTACAAGATTTATATCAGCTCCCAGGAGTTGCGGATACTTGTGATTTAGAAAGTGTTAAACGAGATTATTACGGCAATTTATTCCCCTTAAATCCAGGAGGCATTATTCCCTTAGGACCAGATATTACTAATCTTTTACAGCCCCATAATCGAGATGAATTAATAGCCAATCGCGGGTGAACGAAAAAAGGTGTGGGAGTTAAATAATAGAGACGCTTTAAGTAACGAGTAAAAAGTAACGAGTAACGGCAATTAAAATTTTTGCTACCGTAAATTTTGCTCACCCGCCAATCGCTAAATAGCTATTGGTCTTAGGTGAAATTTAGTCAAAATCGTTAATATGAGTAAATTACCTGAGTTCTGATAACTGTCTCATGCCTCTGTTACGACTGGTAGCTTTGTTTCTTGGTCTGAGTATTATTCTCGGACTATCGATCTGGTTGGTGACATCTTTGTCTCACCTCTATATGCAGATCTCCTTTACTGCACCTATTTTGGCTAATTTACTGCTGCTATTGGTAATTACCTTAATTGGGGCAATAATGGGAGGATATATTTACTATGTCAATAAATACACTGGTAAAAAACCTAGAAGTAAACGACGTAAACGCCGAGTTGGTAACGTCAGAGTTCCCGAAGAAAAAACTCAAGTAGCAGCTCAAAATCTGAAGGCTTTAAGAAAACAAGTTGGACAGATACAAGATACAATCGCTCAAAAAGCTCTACTAAATAGATCGCAGCAGATTGAGGCAGATTTACAGCGCGGGGAAGTCAAGGTAGTTATCTTTGGTACAGGATCGGCAGGAAAAACCTCTTTAGTTAATGCTTTGATTGGGGAGATCGTCGGCGAAGTCAACCCCATCATGGGGACAACTACTCAAGGAGAAACCTATAGCCTCAAACTTAAGGGAGTAGGAAGAGAAATTTTAATTATTGATACACCTGGGATCTTAGAAGCAGGAATAGCAGGGACAGAACGAGGAGAAATAGCCCGTAAACTGGCTACAGAAGCAGATTTACTAGTATTCACGGTAGATAATGATCTAAGACAGTCAGAGTATGAACCCTTGAAAACTTTGGCTGAGATTGGCAAGCGATCGCTATTGGTCTTTAATAAAATTGATCTCTATACTGACGAAGATCGAGACATAATTCTAGGGAGACTCAAAGAGAGAGTTAAAACCTTCATTCCTCCTAGCGACGTAACGGCAATTTCTGCTAACCCGCAACCAGTTCAGTTACCTAGTGGAGAGATCATTGAACCCACCGTCGAAATTTTACCTTTAATTAAAAGACTAGTGGCAGTACTGAGGGCAGAAGGAGAAGATTTAATTGCCGATAATATTCTCTTGCAATCTCACCGTCTAGGTGAAGAAGCCCGCAAAATTATTGAGATTCAGCGACGCAGAGAATCCGATAAAGTAATTGATCGTTATCAATGGATTGGTGCAGGTGTAATTGCTGTTACCCCAGTACCAGTGGTTGATATGTTAGCTACAGCAGCAGTAAATGCCCAAATGGTAATTGAAATCGGTAAGATTTATGGGGTAGAACTTGATTTGGAACGAGGCAAAGAATTAGCCTTATCTCTGGGTAAAACTTTAGTTAGTTTAGGGATAGTTAAAGGTGCGGTAGATATCCTTGCCAAAGCTCTGCAATTCAATCTGGCAACTTATGTTGTCGGTAAGGTAATCCAAGCAGTTTCTGCTGCCTATTTAACTCGCATAGCTGGTAAAAGTTTCGTTGAATATTTTAAACATAATTTAGATTGGGGAGATGGGGGCATAACTGAAGTTGTGCAGCAACAGTTTCAACTCAGTCGGCGAGATGAATTTGTTAAATCCTTTGTACAAGATGCCATTTCCAAAGTGGTTCAACCTCTGTCTGAAGCCTGGGGAGATGAAGAATTAGAGGAACTAGAAGAACTAGAGGAAAGAGAAGTTGTCGAAGAAATGGCTGCACAACTAGAAGATGATTGGTAATTTAACGTCAGTTTGATGGACTTGTTCCCTTTTCCCTATAGTTATTCATCCTCCTACGCAACTCGTCTAACTGACGTTAAACCAAGTAATATGAGTGTCTTAAAAAATACTTTAAATACGTACCAGTATTTCAATTCAAAGTTTAAGATCGAATGTATTAGCTAGGATCAGAAATCTTCGAGGCTATTGAAGCCAATGAATTATTTAATTTTAACTATTGCAGGTATATCGATCGCCATTGGGATTTTTGTTGGTGCATTAATTGTCTGGTTTATTTATTTTTGGCGACGGCGAGAAATTATTGATAGCCTCATGAAGCCAGAAGATTTAGTAGGTCTTTGTGGCATCGTCGAACTTCCATTTGATGCCGATAGTAAGGGGAAGGTACGAGTCGAAGTTAAGGGAACAATGGTAGATTTGGTTGCCCTCACCGATGATCGACAAGGATTTCAGGTCGGTGATCGCGTTTTGATTATTCAAATGCAAGGGAACAAGGTTTGGGTAGCAAGACACGATACCCAGTAACCGACGGGGAAACATTATGGAACAGTTAATTAAGCATTTCAGGAAAGTAATTATGGAAATACACAATAATCTAACCACTATAAACGTTCAAGAAACTCTGATCGCCCAAATTCCTCAAGTTAGACAGGACAATAATGCTAATAGCCTGTTATATACTTTTCTGCCCATTTCTTTAGGAATATTTGGCACCATACTTTTAATTTGGTTTCTCAATTCCTTCTTATGTGTCTGCAAACCCAATGAAGTAGTAATACTTTCGGGAAGAAAACGCAAAACCAAAGGAGGACAAGAGGTCGGCTATCGGGTTTTGGCTGGGGGGAGAGGTATTCGCATCCCCATCCTGGAAACCATTAAACGTATTGATGTTACTACTATGCCAGTAACGGTAAAAGTAACTAATGCCTATGCTAAAGGTGGAACCCCCTTAGATATTCAGGCGATCGCCAATGTGAAAATTTCTAGCAATCCCCAAGTTGTGGGCAATGCGATCGAACGTTTTCTAGATCAAGATCGCAAAGAGATTATTCGCGTCGCCAGGGAAACCCTCGAAGGTAATTTACGGGGCGTAGTAGCTACCCTTACTCCAGAAGAATTAAACGAAAACCGTCTGCAATTTTCGCAGCGGATTGCGTCTGATGTCAGTCGTGATTTAAACAAGCTAGGTTTACAGTTAGATATTCTCAAAATTCAAACCATCTCAGATAACGTAGACTATCTTAATTCTCTGGGGCGTAGACAAATTGCTTTAGTGATTAAAAATGCTGAGATTGCAGAATCTAATGCCCTGAGTGAAGCAGAACAAATTGAAGCTAAGTGTGAAGAAGAAACTGCAGTTGCCATTACCCAAGATCGGATTGTGATTCAAGATCAAGAAAACGAACTACGGAAAATTACTGCCGAATTAGAACAAAAAGCGCGCTCAGAAGAAGAACGAACTACCGCCGCAGCCCTAGAAGCTACAGCTAAGGCACAACAACAGTTACAAACAGTTCGGGCGCAATTAGAAAGATTGCGTTTAGAAGCGGAACAAGTTTTACCTGCCGAAGCCGAGCAGGTGGCTAAAGGATTATTAGCCAAGGGAGAAGCCGCAGCACTAAAAGAAAATGCTGAAGCAGCAGCTTTAGTCAACGAGATGCTGGGGGAAGTATGGCAGTCAACTGGTAAAGATGCTAAGGAATTATTCTTAATTCAACAGTTAGAAACAGTGCTAGAAGAGGCTGTAGCCATTCCCGAAAGACTGAAATTAGACAAAGTAAATGTGATTGACAATGGTGATGGAAAATCTCTTGCCAGCTTGGTTAATGTCTATCCCGAAATTGTTGCCCAATTCCTCAATAGTGTTAATGACACTTTGGGAATAGATGTAATTGGTACTCTTAATCCTCAAGCTAAAGATACTGGAAAAACAATCAGTAATCAGTAATCAGTAATCAGTAATCAGTAATCAGTAATTAAGACAATGGAAATTATTGCAACTTTATTAGGAATTTTTGGATTGGGTACGGGTGCGGGCTGGTTTATGATTCGCAATCTTTACTATATTTGCCAACCCAGTGAAATCTTGATTTTTGCAGGCACAAAAACTCGAAGTCATGATGGGAAAGAAGTGGGTTATCGCTTAGTCAAAGGAGGTAGCAGTATCAGGATGCCTTTAATTGAACAAGCCTTTCGCATGGATTTGACCAACATGATCATTGAGTTAAAAGTAGCCAACGCCTACAGTAAGGGAGGTATTCCTTTAACGGTAGAAGGGGTAGCCAATATCAAAATTGCTGGGGAAGAACCAACTATTCATAATGCGATCGAAAGGTTACTGGGAAAAAGTCGTCAACAAATTGAGATGTTAGCGAAACAAACTCTAGAAGGAAATCTGCGGGGGGTACTAGCTAGCTTAACTCCCGAACAAGTTAACGAAGACAAGATTGCCTTTGCTAAAAGTTTATTGGACGAAGCAGAAGACGACCTGGAAAAACTAGGATTAGTCTTGGATAATCTGCAAATCCAAAATATTTCTGATGAAGTTCACTATTTAGACTCTATCGGACGACAACAGCAAGCAGAACTGTTACGAGATGCTCGTATAGCCGAGGCTTCAGCCAAAGCAGAATCTACAATTAAAGACTCGGAGAATAAAAAAGCTACTTCCCTCAGACAAATTACTCGAGATCTAGAAATTGCCAAAGCCGAAGCGGAAAAAAGAATCCGTGATGCCATAACCAAACGAGAAGCCTTAGTCGCAGAAGCTGAAGCGGAAGTTGTCGCTGAAGTGGCAAAAGCCGAAGCTGAAGTTGCCGTTCAAACTGAACGCATTAAACAAGTAAAACAACAGTTACAAGCTGATGTAGTTGCCCCAGCCGAAGCCCAATGCAAACAGGCGATCGCCAAAGCGAAAGGGGATGCAGCTAGTATTATTGAGGATGGGAAAGCCCAAGCCGAAGGGACACAACGTTTAGCGGAGTCTTGGAAAGCAGCAGGAGCCAACGCCAAAGATATTTTTCTGTTCCAAAAATTAGAAACCCTAATGAAAATGATGGCGGCGGGTGTTCCCGATGTGCAGGTAGAAAGTCTGACTGTAGTTGATGGCAAAGACGGTAGTAAAGCTACTCAAATTGCTTCTTTTGTCGAACAGTTACGCCAAACCACTGGAGTTGATGTGGCAGAAGTTGCCCAGAATTTGGCTGGTAATGGTGCGGTTAAACCCATAAAAAAACTAGAGGCAACTGAAGTGGATGAACTGTAAGCAATGGATAATGCCTTTTAATATCAATTTGGGAAATATCTTAGACAAATAATATTTTCGTGAGATCAAACTGTTGTCAGTCCTTACAATCAGTCTTTCGTACATAGCTTCTGATAGCTGATAGCTATTTGACAAGTCAAATTTTCCTACCAACAGTGGGATGAGAAATATCGCTAATATCGACCAGATCATTTGATTGACCGTAACGGTAAAGTCTTTTGCCCAGCCTCGGATAATCAGCGACGTCGTGCTGAAGCCTTTGACCAACAACAATGCAACGTAGGATTTCAGAGCCTGTATTTTTCATTGTGTGAGGCAAACCACCAGCAGGATAGCCAATAAAATCACCAGCGCGTACCTCGTAATTAGCCTCATCAATTGTTACCGTAGCAGTACCAGAAAGAACGTATACGCATTCTTCCTCAAAATGATGTACATGATACTCTGTGGATTCGTATCCAGGAAAGACCTCAATGATATGGAAACCCAAGTTTTTTAAGCCAACCACATCCCCAAGTGACTTGTTCGTCCTTTTGGCATTCTCATTCAGGAAATGGGTCTTGGCTAAACCTTCCATTGCCTCGATTTCATTACTGCGTATGATGTAGTTCATAACTTGTTATTTTTTCCAGGGTAATTTTGTTCCCATTTCCGTGGCGGCAGAAAAAATCAAATAGATAATCAGGAAGCAAACTCCTACTAAAAAAGGTATTAAATCGTTATTCATAGTGATTGTAATAACTGAATTTTAGAGCGATATTGTGATTTTAACAGCTATAAGCTCTAAGCCTTTAGCTATAAGCTCTAAAGTTTATCTGAAGTTTTTAGTTTTTAGTTTTTAGTCTCAGGGGGTGAAAACATTTAGTAACGTAACTCCTTTATCCTCGACAATAATTACATTTTCTATAAGAATAGCCATCGTCTATAAGCGGCAAGCTAGCCTAGTATATATAGCTCGGGAGGAAATGTTAATCATGGCGATCGCAACTATTAATCCGGCAACAGGAGAAACCCTTAAAACTTTCACTCCTCTAACTGATACTGAAATAGAAACTAAACTATCTCTGGCACAATCGGCTTTTGAACAGTATCGTCAAACAACTTTTGCTCAACGAAGCCAATGGCTTAAGCAAGCAGCAGATATTTTAGAACAAGATCACCTTAAGTTTGCCCAGATCATGACTACGGAAATGGGGAAACCGTTAGCGAGTGCGATCGCTGAAGCGAAAAAATGCGCTTTAGTCTGCCGTTTCTACGCCGAGAAAGCCCCAGAATTTCTGGCAGATGTTGTCATTGAAAGTGATGCTAGTCATAGCTATATCGCTTATCAACCTCTCGGAGTCATCTTGGCGGTAATGCCCTGGAATTTTCCCTTCTGGCAGGTATTTCGCTTTGCTGCTCCCGCATTAATGGCTGGTAATGTAGGCATTCTCAAACACGCTTCTAATGTGCCTCAGTGTGCCTTGGCGATCGAGGAAATTATCTCTCGGGCTGGTTTTCCTCCCAGAGTATTTCAAACTCTATTAATTGGAGCAAGTCAAGTTAAATCAATTGTCGAAGATGACCGCGTGAAAGCAGCTACTCTGACCGGAAGTGAGCCGGCAGGAGCAGCTTTAGCTTCGGCTGCGGGACAACAAATCAAAAAAGTAGTTTTGGAACTAGGGGGAAGCGATCCTTTTATTGTCCTAGAAAGTGCTGACATTGAAGAGGCGGTGACCACGGGCATTAAAGCACGAATGCTTAATAATGGGCAGTCTTGTATAGCGGCAAAACGTTTTATTGTTGCCGATAGTATTGCAGATAAGTTTGAGTCTCAATTACTTAGTAAGTTTAAAGCTTTGACTATTGGCGATCCAATGGAGGAGGGAACAGATATTGGACCTTTAGCAACTGAGACAATTCGCTCCGACTTAGACCATCAGGTACAATCAGCAGTTAAACAGGGTGCCAAGGTGTTAATTGGAGGAGAGTCCATGACAGATCGTCCTGGGAACTTCTATCCACCTACTATTTTGACCAATATTTCCCCAGATTCTGCGATCGCCAAGGAAGAATTTTTTGGACCGGTGGCGATGTTGTTTCGTGTCCCGGATATTGATCGAGCGATCGCTCTGGCAAATGATATTCCCTTCGGCTTGGGTGCGAGTGCCTGGACTAATAATCCTGCTGAAAAAGAACGTTTAATTTCTGAAATTGAAGCGGGAGCAGTATTCATTAATGGTATGGTCAAATCAGATCCTCGATTGCCTTTTGGTGGAATTAAGCGATCGGGTTACGGTCGTGAATTGAGTAGTCAAGGAATTCATGAATTTGTCAATATCAAAACCGTCTGGATTAAATGAAATTAAATTAATATAACTTCATTGATTTTGGCTGTAATTAGTCTATAGCTCGCAATTATAATTAATTTTTGTAAAGTATGATTGCGATAGCTTTAATTTTCTGGCTTGATTTAAGAATAGCAAATAAGTTTCTTTTGTTTCGTGCATTTTTCTGGTTCTTAACTGAACTGAATGGCTAGTTAAATTAGAGATAGCCAGATTTACTCTAATTTCTGCGAAATAGAATGTAATCACAGTGAAACTTTAGCCAAGAAAATATATTACTAAAATTGTGAGTTATTAGATTTTCTTCATCAAGAAAGGCTATCAATAGTAATTTTCATCTGCTCAGATACCTTAGTTTCATTTTTAGGAGTTAACTTAAAAATCATGCAAATGCTCAAAAAACTGTTCAAGTCTGATAAAAAATACTACCTGGAATTAGATGCAGTACAAGATAAAGCATCGGAAGTAGTGGATGCAGTGCAAGATAAAGCAGCAGAAGTAGCTGATGCAGTGCAAGATAAAGCAGCAGAAGTAGCTGATGCAGTGCAAGATAAAGCAGCAGAAGTAACTGATGCAGCACAAGATAAAGCAGCAGAAGTAACTGATGCAGCACAAGATAAAGCAGCAGAAGTAGCTGATTCTCAGCCTGTAAAAGAAGCAGTTGAAACTGGTGAGCAGGTGATAGATGAGGCTCAAGAAAAATTACAGTCAGCTACTGAGAAAGAATCACGGTCAGAGAAAAAAGCTGCTAAAGCTCCATCTGGCAAGAGCAAGAAAGGAAGCAGTAAAAAAGCTGCCAAAGACTCTCAAAAAGAAACCGCAGCTCCATCTGCAGCTGCACTTAAAAGTTCTGGTGCTTCTTCTTATGAACCTCCATTTTGGGTTGCTGCAATGTATAAGAGCAACAATAGTAGTGGCGAGAATAACTCAAATAGCCAAGCAGGGCAAACTTTTGCCACCGATAATTTGATGCCCACGATTACCAAGTATCGTCGCCGTCCAGGTCCTAGCCTAAACAAATTTAAAGACATGGCTAGTAAAACTAGAACTCGCAGGGGTTAGATGCTAATACTAGATTCTTAAAATTAAGATCAAAACTTTTTTTAAAGCATAGTAGACGGAAGAATTATCTTGCTAAAAGTATCCTTCCGTCTTTGTCTTTCGCTTTACAATTTTAGGACAAAGATTATATTCAAATAATTAAAGGATAAGCAAAGTAAATTATAGAATTATAATTAATTCTACTTTGTCCCTCTTTCAGATAAGATGAGAATTGCTGCTTAAAACTTAAGCCAGTGTTGATTTGGGAAATGGTAAAGCCCGCCGAGTTTTCCTGAATTATAAATTTATATTTGTATTGTGTTAAAACGGGTTATTTAGCGAGAGAAAATCAATGAATCAAGAAATTTTTGACAAGGTTAAAAATATTGTTGTCGAGCAACTAGAAGTTGAGGCAGATCGAGTTACACCTGAAGCTAGCTTCGCCAATGATTTGGGTGCAGATTCACTAGATACGGTGGAATTGGTTATGGCTTTAGAAGAAGAGTTTGATATTGAAATTCCTGATGAGGCAGCCGAACAGATTGATACAGTAGGAAAAGCGGTAGAACATATCAGTTCTGAAACAGGAGCAGCTGCCTAGTTTATTCATTTCATAATAATTAAATTTATTAGGTTTGACGATGGCTGCTAAGTGCTGGCTTACAATATAGTGAAGCCTGATTGCTCTTTCCCAAACATACAAAATTCTGTATTAATCACCCTGCATTAGCCAAGAGATAGTATGTAGGGGGATCAAGCTAAACAGCAGCCTCACAAAAATAAAATACTGGCTATAGAAAAAGTATTTAGAGAGTTAGAGAGCAAAGATGACAAACTGGCAGAATAAACGAGTCGTAATTACAGGCTTGGGTGCGATTACGCCCATTGGCAATAATTTAACAGAATATTGGAATGGTCTATTGCAGGGACATAATGGAGTTGGTCCCATTACTCTATTTGATGCCTCTAAACATGCCTGTCAAATTGCTGCTGAGGTCAAAGATTTTGACCCCCATAACTATCTAGATAAAAAAGATGCTAAGCGTATGGATCGCTTTGCTCAATTTGGAGTATCAGCTAGTAAACAAGCGCTCGCTGATGCTAATTTTGTGATTGACGATCTTAATGCCGACCGAGTAGGAGTTCTAATTGGAAGTGGGGTAGGTGGTATCAAGGTCTTAGAAGACCAAAACAAGAATTTAATTACCAAAGGTCCCAGGAAAGTCAGTCCTTTTACCATTCCCATGATGATCGCCAATATGGCAGCAGGTTTGACGGCAATCCATACAGGGGCTAAAGGTCCAAATTCTTGTACTGTGACGGCCTGTGCAGCAGGTTCTCACGCTATCGGAGATGCATTTCGTCTCATTCAAAGAGGTTACGCCACAGCAATGATTTGTGGTGGTGCCGAAGCAGCAGTCACCCCTTTTTCGGTTGCTGGCTTTTGTTCAGCTAAAGCATTATCTACTCGTAATGATGATCCAGCCCATGCCAGCCGACCTTTTGATCGCGATCGCGACGGGTTTGTTATGGGAGAGGGGTCTGGCATTCTGTTTTTAGAAGAGTTAGAGCATGCCAAGGCTCGCGGAGCTAAAATTTATGGCGAAATAGTCGGTTATGGGATGACTTGTGATGCTTACCATATGACTTCTCCCGTACCAGGAGGACAAGGAGCAGCTAGAGCAATTGAATTAGCTCTTCTCGATGCCAATCTTACTCCTGAACAAGTAGATTACATCAATGCTCACGGAACAAGTACTCCTGCCAATGATTCCAATGAAACTAAGGCGATTAAAAAAGCTTTAGGCAAAAGTGCTGAAGAAGTTGTCATTAGTTCGACCAAATCCATGACTGGTCATTTGCTGGGAGGCTCAGGCGGAATTGAAGCTGTGGCGACAATAATGGCGATCGCCAATGATCGAGTTCCACCAACAATCAATTTAGCTAATCCCGACCCTGAATGTGACTTAGACTACATACCAAATACTAGCCGTGAACATCAAGTAAATGTTGCCTTATCTAACTCTTTTGGTTTTGGTGGTCATAATGTTACTTTAGCTTTTAAAAAATATAGCTAATTGACTAATTGTTTATAAATTCTAGATTCTCAAAAATTGTTCGATTACAATCAAGAAATAGAATTGAAATTTTTTAGTACTTGGTCAACAATTAATCTTAGCTGAAAATAAAAACCTAAATTGCTCAGAAGACTTGCAGAGTCTCTTATTCAAGATTTTTCTTGTTACAAAACTTAAAACCATTACAGTGTATATGGTTTCAGCTGCTTATAGTAGCTTACAAAGGGGATTTCCCGACAGGTCTGAAACATCATTAAATTATGATCATTAGGAAATTACATACCAAAATAGGAATGGTAGAACTTGCTAGCCGTTCCTTTGGGATGAGAATATAGGTAAAAGACCTGATGCAACTTTTTTAAGATTAAGTATCAAAGACTTTTGCTCCTTATATTTAGAGGTGCAATGAGCTAGCTCTAATTTTGTTTTATCGTAGTTCATTTATATAACGAATATGGTAGTCGCCACCCAATCAAGTAAATCAGTTGAAGAACTTTGTATTAATTCAATTCGTTTTTTAGCAATAGAAGCAATAGAAAAAGCTAAATCTGGGCATCCAGGATTGCCTATGGGTGCTGCTCCCATGGCTTTCGTGCTTTGGGATAAGTTCATGCGCTACAATCCCAAAAACCCCAAATGGTTTAATCGCGATCGCTTTGTTCTCTCTGCTGGTCATGGTTCAATGCTACAGTATGCTCTACTGTATCTTGCCGGATATGACAGTGTAACAATTGAAGATATTAAACAATTTCGTCAGTGGAAGTCCGCTACTCCTGGGCATCCCGAAAATTTTATGACTGCTGGGGTGGAGGTTACTACTGGTCCTCTAGGTCAAGGTATTGCTAATGGTGTTGGTTTGGCTCTAGCAGAAGCGCATTTGGCTGCTAAATTTAATAAACCGGATACTAAACTTGTCGATCATTACACCTACGTAATTTTAGGTGACGGTTGCAACATGGAAGGCATTTCTGGTGAAGCCTGTTCTTTCGCTGGACACCAAGGATTAGGTAAATTAATCGCACTTTATGACGATAACCATATTTCTATTGATGGTTCAACTGATGTAGCCTTTACCGAAGATGTATCCAAGAGATTTGAGTCTTATGGTTGGCATGTACTTCATGTAGAAAATGGCAATACTGACCTTGATGCCATAGCTAAAGCAATTGAACAAGCGAAGTCTGTCACCGACAAACCTACCATGATTAAGGTAACAACTACCATCGGCTATGGTGCACCCAATAAACAGGATACTGCTGGTATTCATGGTTCTGCCTTAGGTGCAGATGAAATCAAGCTAACCCGTGAGAACTTAGGCTGGACTTATGAGCCTTTTGAAGTTCCTCAGGAAGCTATTGATTATATGGGTAAAGCAGTTGAACGTGGTGATGGCTATGAACAAGAATGGAATCAAATTTTAGCTAGCTACAAATCTAAATATCCTAAAGAAGCAGCAGAATTTGAGCGTTTCATTAGTGGTAAATTACCTGATGGCTGGGACAAAGTATTACCTACCTACACCCCTGAAGATAAAGCTTTAGCAACCCGTAAATATTCTGAAGCTTGTCTCAATAAATTAGCTCCTGTAGTTACTGAATTAATTGGTGGTTCTGCGGATTTAACTCACTCTAACCTTACTGAGCTTAAAGGCTTTGGTGACTTCCAAAAAGGTGCACACCAAAACCGTAACGTTCACTTTGGTGTCCGTGAACATGGTATGGGCGCGATATGCAACGGAATATTTTTACATGGTTCGGGTTTGATTCCTTACGGTGCAACCTTCCTGATCTTCACTGATTACATGAGGGCTGCTATTCGTCTATCTGCTCTTTCTGAGGTCGGAGCAATTTGGGTCATGACTCACGACTCCATCGGACAAGGGGAAGATGGTCCAACTCACCAACCAATTGAAACTTTGGCTTCTTTGAGAGCTATTCCTAATCTAACTGTAATTCGTCCTGCGGATGGTAATGAGGTTTCTGGAGCCTATAAAGTTGCGATTGAAAATTCCAAACAAAGTAAACCAACTTTAATGGCATTTTCTCGTCAGGGAGTACCTAACTTGGAAGGAAGTTCTTTAGAAAACACTACCAAAGGCGGTTATGTTCTTTCCTGTGGTTTTGCTCCTGAAGAACTCGATCTAATCTTGATTGGTACTGGTAGCGAACTTCAGCTTTGTGCTGGTGCTGCCAAAAAACTAATTGCTGAAGGTAAGAAAGTACGAGTAGTTTCTCTGCCTTCTTGGGAGCTATTTGAATCTCAAGATGCAGCTTACCGAGATTCTGTATTACCTAAAGTTGCTGCCAAACGCCTGTCTGTAGAAGCTGGTACAAATTTTGGTTGGTCAAGATATGTCGGTGCTGATGGTGGATCTGTTGGTATCGAAACTTTTGGTGCCTCGGCTCCTGGCGGAACTTGCCTGGCAGAATTTGGCTTTAATGTTGATAATGTAGTTGCCAAAGCTAAAGAATTAATCGGTTAATTCTTTTCTTGAATTTATTCTTTGATTTAGAACAAACTCCAATCAACAGAATAATCAATCGTAGTTAATTGTGCAGCCCTGTCTTATTACAGGGCTTTTTTCAATAGTAATAGTACTACTCTTACATTAGGACACTTATTACTCACCCTTCGGGAGGTGCCCTAAAGGACTTCCTTCGGTCGCGCATTCCCTTGCCCAGATAACGCTCCTGGGTAAACGCCTTACGTCGCCCTAAAGGATACCCTAAAGGGTTCAGCAGTTTCTTTAAGCGGGACAAAGGCCAGGCGTATGGCCGCATCGTACCCCGCCAACGAACTGCTGAACCGCTCCGCATAACGCGGGGTCGCACCTTTACTGACGAGCAATCAAATAAACTTGTCCTAATACAACTTTGTACGGCTATAGTATTCACGATGGATAAATTGTTTAAGATGTTATGCACTCCTATTCCTTAGTTGCACCAGCGAAAATCAATCTATATCTTGAGATTATTGGCGATCGCCCTGATGGGTTTCACGAGTTAGTGATGATTCTGCAAAGTATTGAACTAGCAGATCGGATAGATATCAAACCCAGCGATACTCAAGACATCTATATTTACTGTACTCATCCTCAAGTACCTACTGATGAGAGTAACCTTGCCTATCGTGCAGCTAAGTTAATGTGCGACACTTTTCCCGATCTTTATGCTAACTACGGTGGAGTAAATATCAAAATCAAGAAAAATATTCCTGTGGCTGCTGGATTGGCTGGCGGTTCTAGTAATGCAGCAGCAGTTTTAGTAGGAATTAATCTGATGTGGGAGCTGGGGCTAACTCAACCTGAATTACAAGATTTAGCCGCTAAATTAGGCTCCGATATCCCCTTTTGTATCTCTGGAGGTACAGCGATCGCTACTGGCAGAGGAGAAAAATTAGATGCTCTGAAAGATTTAGATAATATGTGGCTGATTTTAGCTAAATATGACAATACCAGTGTTTCTACTCCCTGGGCATACAAAACCTATCGCCAGAAATATGGTCAATCTTATATTTCTGATCGCGCGGGAATTAAGTCTCGTACTGCTGAATTACACTCTAGCCCAATAGTTAGTTCTATTGCGCAAAAAAATATTGAGGAAATTGGCAAACTACTATCTAACGATTTAGAAAAAGTAGTTTTACCCGAATATCCTCAGGTGGCAGAATTAAAATCAGCTTTTGCCAAGCAAAACGTATTAGGGACAATGATGTCTGGTTCTGGCCCTACTGTATTTGCGTTGTGTGAATCAGAGTCAAAAGCGATCGCTGTCAAACAGCAGGTGAGAAACCAAATCACCGACCCGCAACTCAATTTTTGGGTAACAAGACTATCTAGTAATGGTATTCAAATTGACGACTCCACCAGTTAGCTCCCTATCGGTCGCTAGAACAGGTGGATTCTCACTTCCTTAGAATTTGCTCAGTCGTAGATTTTTCACGTCCACTCCCTAGTCTGACAATTCCTCCATGAGCAGTAGCCTTGCGCCCCAAGGCTAATAATCGTAGTGCTTCGTCTCTGATGTTCTGAGCTGCGTTGACATCCCTATCTATGTGCTTTATACCGCAGTTGGGACAATCCCAATATCGTACATCGAGAGGAAGTTTGTCTATGTGATATAGACATTTATTATGTAGCTTGCTGCTGGGAAAAAACCTGTCTACTTGCATGTAGATTTTTCCTGACCATTCAGCCTTGTACTTGAGCATGGTATTGAGCATTCCCCAACCCACATTGCTGATCGCTAATGCTAACTTGGGATTTTTGACCATGCCTTTGACGTTAAGATTTTCCACCGCAATGACTTGGTTCTCGTCAACTATCCTACGTGATAGCTTGTGGAGAAAATCTAACCGACAATTACTTACTTTTTCATATACCTTTGCTGCTAGTTTTTTGGCTTTATATCTTCTATGAGAATCTTGTTGTTTACGAGTTAACTTTTGCTGTTTACGCTTCAGGTTTTGTTGATGCTTCTTGAACCAGCGAGGATTGTTATATTTAGAGCCATCGCTAGTTACACAGATATCAGATATACCCACATCTAGACCCACAACTTTACCTTGGTCACTGGCTTGAGGAATTTCAATTTCATGATCAACCAATATCGAGGCGTAGTATTTACCACTTGGCACTTGAGATATCGTCACCGTTTTGACTATGCCCTCGATTGGTTGAGATATCTTGGCTTCAACTAATTTGAGTTTAGGAAATTTGATGTATCCATCTAGCACTTTTACATTCTGAGGATAGCTGATAGATTGCTTATTCCCTTTGGCTTTGAACCGAGGAAATCTACCTCTGCCCTCAAAAAAATTGATAAAAGCATTAGATAAATTAAGTGCTACTACTTGAAGACACTGAGAATAGGGTTCACTTAGCCATTCAAACTCTTTTTTCAAGCCTGGTAAGAGCGACTGTATGGCACCACGACTCAAACCTTTTCCTGTCTCTTGATATGTTTTTTGAGTAAGAGCAAGACTATAGTTCCAATACCAACGAGCGCAACCAAAGCTTTGTGCTAAGTGCCGTTTCTGTTCGCTATTGGGATATAGTCTCACTTTTACTGCTTTAAGCATTATCAGAAGAAAATGAATCTGATAAAAATATAACACATTACGCCTATGTGTCGCTAACTGTTGAACCTTTTAGGGCTAAGTTGTACAGTTCGTTCTCATCCCCCAGTTACTACGTCGAACAGGGGGATTTCTCACTCACACGTTAAATCCAATTCCTAAATCTGGATTAAGAATACATACAAAATTGACTATTATCAATAATTGCTTCTCCGTGATCGGGAACCCAAGCCACCCATGACGATTCGGATTCCTTACACAGAATCAATGCTTCATCATGACTATAGGGATTGGGCAATTTGAGTAGTTTTACCCAGGTATTGGGCAAATGTAGCTCAATTGCTGTATCAAGAGATAAATTGGATTTTACCGAACACCACTGAGGAGTTGTGGAGTTAGAATCTAGAATTGTGTTGCTCATTTTTCTTTTAGGGTTAAGGTGATTAAAATACCCTTCGACAAGATGCTAGATACTTATCTCATAAAATTGCTATTAATGTTATGTTTCTATCCGTCGTATCTTTATCTTTGCCTCCCACAATAATTCACTAGCTAGTTTGAAACGAAACAGCACTTGTTGATGGGCAGTTTTTATATTTATGTATCAAGAATGACAAAAAATATACTTTCTGTATCTAAAGTTACAAAAAAACACTTTTCCCGTCAAGGAAATGTTTGAGAAATTTACACCGAGAAATAAATCTAGATACTTATGACTCAACCCGAAGCACTACAGAATCTGCTCCAGGCGATCGCAAATGGCGAAATTAGCCCCGAAACTGCTTTGGAGAAACTTAAACACTTACCTTTTGAACCTGTAGACGAATTTGCCAAAATAGATCATCATCGAAGACTAAGAACAGGCTTCCCAGAAGTTATTTGGGGAGCAGATAAAACTCCCGAACAAATTATCAAGATCATAACTGCTATGAGACAAGGTGACACAGTAGTTATGGCAACTCGTATCGAAGCAGAAGTTTATCAGCAACTTAAGATTGCCATTCCCGATTTAAAGTATTATCCGACTGCCCGTATCTGCGCCTTATCTGCACCTGAAGCTCCAACCCAAATCGGAACTATTTCTATTCTCACTGCGGGTACTGCCGATATTCCCGTTGCCGAAGAAGCAGCGATTACTGCCGAATTGTCTGGGTTTGCCGTCACTCGCCTCTGGGATGTAGGAGTAGCAGGAATACATCGTCTGCTCAGTCATCGACATGTTGTTAATGATGCAGATGTTTTAATTGTAGTGGCAGGTATGGAAGGGGCATTACCCAGCGTGGTGGCAGGTATGGCAGATTGTCCAGTTATTGGAGTACCCACTAGTATTGGCTATGGAGCAAGCTTTAGTGGAGTTGCACCATTGCTAACTATGCTTAATTCTTGTGCTGCGGGTATTGGAGTCGTCAATATTGACAATGGCTTTGGAGCAGCAATCCTTGCTGGACAGATATTACGTACTGCCAAAAAAATTGGTGCTGTTAGTGATGCAAATAGTTAATTAGATAAAAATCGATAGTGAATCAGCAAAGTGTGGCACTACTTAAGAAACTAGTATGCACATATTGTGAAGTCACTACCAACCCAGCATGCTGTATCTAAATCAGACCTTCTTGCTTCGCCCCACCTTGAGTTAATTCCATTGGTGGTGAGTCCCCTTACCTCCGCAATGCCTGGTTGAATAATAGATACGCTGATTGACGACCTCCCAACAATAAGACCAGATGGTGACTTAATAGAAAAACTGCCATTTCCACCAAATTGTCTAAAGATACAATTTCCCCTAAACTGAATTTCCCTTGAGGCACCTTTAATAACACAAAATGCATCAGCTCCTAGAGCAGACTTCTGTGTTTGTGTCATGATTGACACTGCAATCATAGTAAATAGAAACTTTTTAATCATTACGATGTTGTCCAAGTAATACATTTAAACTCTAACGACCCCATCCTAGCCGATTGACCTCAAAAACCGACACTCGTAACGAAATAATCGCTGATTTCTGCTTTTTTCTACTAGTTTCAATAAATAAGTCCCAACATCTCTGCTAGGACTCTGCTTTTTATACTCGTTTTTATATTCTCCGATTATCCACTACTCAACATGCTGAAGCAGCGATCTCAAGCCGATATTCTCTGTAATGACGATCACTCTCAATGATGATCTGGGTGATGATCGCTGAGCAACAGTCAGAATAGCCCCAATACTTCTCGTTTAAGAATTTTATTTAGGAACTGGAAAAATCTGGAGTTGGGGAATTGGAGAACTGGGGAATTAATTATCTCCCTAAAAAAGAAGTATTGAGAGCAGCCAGAAGTTACATTGCGAGGGAGAACCCGAAGGGAGAACTTAAGTCTACCAAGGTAACTTACTGCCATCCCAAGCAAAAAACTCTCCACTATCTTTCATCTCTAAATTGGATATTACTTTTGATAAGAGATTAACTGTATGTTCCACAGGAAAAAGTTTACCGGGAGGAACATTTTTTTGAAATGGTTGAGAAAGTCTGGTGTCGGTAGTGCCTGGATGTAGAGCGACCACAATAGTTTTAGGGCATCGGCGACTATATTCGATCGCCGTAGTTTTAAGAAACATATTTAATGCTGCTTTAGAAGCCCGATAGCCATACCATCCCCCAAGACGATTATCGCCAATACTACCAACTTTAGCGGAGATACTGGCAAAAATACTGCGATCGCTCTTTTTAAATAGGGGCATCAGATGTTTAGCGAGTAGAACTGCGCCAATACTATTAACCTGGAAGGAATAAATTAAGTTTTCTGATTTGATCTGTCTGAGGCTTTTTTCGGGATTCAAATTGCCTTCGTGGAGAACGCCAACACAATAAATAGCCAGATGTATTTGCTTTACAGATTCTTGGATTTGCTTGATTCCAGCGATAATCTGAGATTCGTCAGTGATATCAACTTGTAAACATTCTAAGCGATCGCGATGCTGCTCTTGTAAAGTTAGTAATTCAACAGCACTTGACTGATTACGATAAGTAGCGAAAATACGCTGAAAATTATCTTTTTGGAGCAAGGCTCGAACAAACCCTAACCCAATCCCCTGACTTGCCCCCACTACCAAAGCATTGGCATGATTAATTTCTGCTAACACGTGTTTATACTATATTTTTGCTAGATCGTACTCCAGTTATAAATTGTAAACGATTGTAAATTATGATTGGTTAAAGTTTAGTCTCCATAGTTTTATTTTTCAGCATTAAAAATCAAGATCATGAATCAATTACAGGCTTTAATCTTTGATGTAGACGGTACTCTTGCCAATACTGAAAGAGATGGACATCGAGTAGCTTTTAATAGTGCTTTTGAAGAGGCAGGATTAGATTGGCAGTGGTCGGTAGATTTTTATGGTGAATTACTGACAGTATCAGGGGGAAAAGAAAGGCTCAAATATTATCTTCGCCAATATCAGCCTAACTTTGAAACTAGCAAAGATACTACTGATTTTGTCGCCTATTTACATAAACTTAAGACCAAACATTACTTACAACTCCTCCGTAGTGGTTCAATCCAGCTTCGTCCAGGAGCAAAAAGATTAATTGAATCAGCGAGAGACGCAGGTGTTCGGCTGGCGATCGCCACTACCACTTCTTTTCCGAACGTTGTTGCTTTACTAGAGAAATATCTCGATCTAGATTGGTTTGAAGTTATTGCTGCTGGGGATATAGTGGCATTCAAAAAGCCAGCACCTGATATTTATGATTATGTTCTGGAGAAGATGAAACTTCCTGCGAGCAACTTTTTGGTATTAGAAGATTCTGATAATGGCTTAGAAGCAGCTATCAAAGCGGGACTTAAAACTATTATTACGGTCAATAACTACACCGAAAAACAGGATTTTAGTCAGGCAGCTTTAGTAGTAAGCGATCTGGGAGAGCCTGACCAACCTTGTAAAGTTATTCAGGGTAATTTTGATGGTGATTATTTAGATATTGCCAATTTGCGATCGCTAATGAATAACTATTTTTAAACCGAACTCGCGTCAAGTTAGCTTGAATATAATCGATGATTTTCTTTAGCGTGGGCGATGAATTTTAAAAAAATTCTATCCTAAAATTAAGATACAAAAACAGATCCCTTGAAAGGGCTGCTCTTAAATTAGTTCAAGGTCATAGTAGTATAATTTTTTTGTTGTTTAGCTATTTCTTGTAGTTGACTCACACGATCTTCAGTTAGGGGATGGGTACGAAATAGAGATTGTAAACTACTTGTCGAGAAAGGATTCATGATTAATACTGGTTCAAAAGCGGGGTTCCCATTCATCGGTACTTGTTTTCCCACGGATTCTAGCTTCTGTAAAGCACTAGCTAAAGCTAAAGGATTACCAGTAATTTCAGCAGCACCACGATCAGCGGAGAATTCACGAGTGCGGGAAATAGCCATCTGAATGATCGATGCAGAGATGGGAGCAAGAACAACTAATATCAATACTCCAATAGGATTACCACCCTGACGATTATCTCGGCTAACAGGACCATATAATGCACCGAAAGTTAACATTCTACCGAGAAATGTTATCGCACCACCTAAAGTACCAGCTACAGCTTGAGTTAACGTATCACGGTTTTTGATATGGGTTAATTCGTGAGCAATTACTCCTGCTAATTCATCTTTGTCTAGTATTTGCATAATCCCTTGGGTTACTGCTACGGTAGCATGGTTGGGATCTCTACCAGTAGCAAAAGCATTAGGAGTTTGAGTAGGAACAACAAATAATTTTGGCATGGGCAAATCAGCTTTCTTGGTTAAATTTGCTACCATGTCGTACAATTCTGATGCATCATCGCGACTGATGGGTTGTGCTCGGTAAGCAGCAAGTGCTGCTTTATCAGAATAAAACCAAGAGCCAAAACTACTTATTGCTGCAAAGATCAGACCTATAATTGCCCCTTGTTCATTACCAGTTGCCCAGTATCCACCCAGAACTAATATCCCACTCAGTAGTCCTAAAAGAGCTGCTGTTTTGATTTGATTACCTCTGTACATATAAATTTATCGGAATTCACTATCGTAAAAGTTTTTTGATGATGGGATACATTAAATATCAGCCAAAAAAGAAATACATCTAGCTAAAGCAATATTTTGTTTGCTCGAACAATAAATGACTGGATATTTGCACAAAAAGCTAAAAGACTGCTATACTTACTGAGTACTAATTTAGGATATATAATTGGTTGGCTTTGTAGATGTTATCCAGAATTAGGTAGTGAACTTGGGCGATTAGCTCAGCGGTAGAGCGCCTGCCTTACAAGCAGGATGCCACTGGTTCAAATCCAGTATCGCCCATAATCTTCAGAAATCTAGGTTTCAGATTTTTGAAGCGATTTAGGAATAAAGTATTCTCTTATATGCTACCCCAAAAATGCCCCAAGTTAGTCGTCTAGCTTTAGGGTATATCTTGTAGAAATGTAAACTAAGCTGCATCTCTACCTGCGGTATCGCGGGTGGCATCTCTATTTGAGCAAGTGGCCCCACCTTTTTCCAGATTTAATATCCTGAACCGTACTTTTAGAAATATTAAACTCTCCTCGTTCGCGTACTAGCTCATCAGAAAAAATATTCAGAACTAATCAAAACTAAAAGGCAAGAAATAATGGTAATTCTGATACATGGTTTTGTTCGTAGCGATTAGCTCTGCCAGTGCGCGAAGCGCAATCGCCTGAATTGACAAATTAAACTTGACATTCAAGAGAACCTAGCTCCGCATTCCGCGCCTTTTCCCAGATACAGTCAATCATTTTGATGGCTTTACCGAGAAGTATTAAGTAGGGATGGGGAGCGAAATTTCTCTGTCAATTTACTTGAGTCTAAACCGGAAACAGGTGAAGCAGTGGTCATAATTTTGGTTCGACTTTGAGATTTCCAATATTGATACTTGAGCAGAGGAAAAGAAGCTACTTTTTGCGCCAACGCCCAGAAAAAAACATAACTAGCTAGCAACCTTTCAAAAGCCCCAAAACAGGATTCTCTCAATGTTTCAATTTGCTCTTTTTGCTCCGCCACAGCAAGATTTCTAAAGTAGATGGAGTCATTATTGCTGCCTAAAAGTAGGGCATTGTGAAAACCTTTACGGGCGATCGCCGGATTATGTCCCATCACCATAATTTCTGGTCCAACATTAATATTTCTCACTCCGTTAGCATGTTTTCCAGTCATTAGCACCGCATTTTCTGCTGCTTGCAGTTGTTGACTACGCCTACCATCGGGTACACCTAACCAGATTAAAGTACCTCGTACGATTCGATGTCCAAAAGTGTGCAGAAAATGATTCTGAGGATTACCTTCGTGTACGTCTATTGAGGCAATGCCATAGCTAAGGGAAAAGAGTTTACTGACATAGGATTGTAATAACTGGTTGACCCAAGACACATCACCAATTACCAGAGTTCTTTTACCCATTCGTGCGAGAAGTTGCCTACCTTGAAAATAACGTATTAATAAAGTCCACAGCCAGGGACCAAAAATATAAATGGCAATATCGGTAATAGTTACCATAGGTGCAGTTAATTCCCATAAACTCTGGGGTAAATTAGCCACAGCCAAAATTATTGCCCATAATGTCTTGACCAAAGGAATGGTGTCACCGACAGGAATTACTGCTCCTACCGTTATCAACACATATAAAGCGTGAATTGCCCAGGCTAGGGGAGTTTCAGTAACATGAAGTCCCCAATAGCGACCGCCTTGAATCAGTTTTTGCCTAATTGTAGATTTAATCGGTTCTCCTTGGGTATTAATGCCCATAATCTGGATGACATTTTTATGCAGAAAATCTTCCTTGATCATGGCTAAAACCATCAAACTTTCCTGGGTTAAGGTCATGCCAAAAGGCTCCGAACGCGGAAAATTCTTCCTCATCTGCTTGGCAAGATACAACAGGAGTTCTGTTAAAGTTTGATTGGCAGCAGCAACTGAAACAGTCCCAGATTCCGCTGTCCTCCGACCACTACCATTGACAAAAATCCGATGATTTTTATTCTTGGAGTTATCAAAAAAAGGGGAAGAAGCAATTGCCGTAAGTCCACCATTACCCTGAGTAGAATTCATAAAACTGCTCAACTCCCCGGTGAGAATAAATAGTTCGCCGATCATCCCTTGACGGCACAAATGGTCAAAGGTATTAATTACCTGTATGGTAGAAAAAGTTTGACCAGACTGAGTTATAGCTAGTACTAAAGAGTCTTTACCTACATAGAGTTGACTAAAGTCTTGACTTAGCTGCTGTAAAACTTCATTTGCAGACAAAGTGACCACATTCAAAAAGGGAAAAATAGTCTTTAAATCCTGAGCAAATCTTTCTCCTAGCCAGAGACTATTTTCTTCCCCAGTAATTAATAAATCGACAGTTGATAGTCGTCTTATCTGACTGATTAATCCGGCATGAAACATCATTCGTTGTCTTCCCTCGAAGCGTTGTACTTTTTCCGTGAGGAGATATGCCATATAATTGGCACTCTGACGATTGAGAGAAGCTGGATTTTGCCATGAAGTTTTAATGTCATTTAGGACGCGGGGAATTGAGCGGATATCGTTGGCAATAGGATCTGGAGAGCTAGAATCGGCGAACTGAATATGTGGTAAATGGGGATGATCTGCCATCGGTATCCATCTATCTTGTAATTCTGAGCCTATCAATTCCTTGTGTTTACTCATTGAGTAGACATTGATATCTACAGCACTGACTTTGGCAATTTCTCCTTCTTTTTGATTTAGATCTAGACGGAAAGACTGAGAAGTTCCTAATAAAACTCGATCTACGGCTACGGGTTCGGAAGCATAAACCATATAACCTTGCTGCCAATTAAAACCAATGGTTATGGGCTGCCCTTTAGCACTGAGAATTAATTGTGAATCTTCTAGGGTAGAAACTGTAACCAAACCGAAACTACCTTGAGCCTTGGACATGAATATTTGAGTGGCACGATATAAATCGTTTTGGACAAAAGCTTTGATTGCAACTTGAATAAAAGCTACTCTTTGTTGCCTGGACCATTGTGCCATTGATTTGACTTTAGCGGTCGCGTATAAAAGATTTTTCTCTAGATAACTTAAGTATTTGGGATAAGAGAGGAAATCAGTTTCGTCAAACCATAATCCTTCTTGAGAGAAAACATTCTCAAAGATTTTTGTCCAACTAGTTAGCTCTTCGATAGAAGGTGCCGTATTAGGTGCATCGGGAGAGGGTTCTTGTCCGCCAAAGGCTGACTCAATTGAAGTTGCGATCGCCTGTTGATAAGCCAGTCGTAGCGAAGGAAACCACATTCCTTTAGTCACTAACAAATCCATCATCCCGGCAATCTTGGGAGAATCTCCTTGAGTAGCGTTGGGGGTATGCAAAACTCGCTCTAACCATAAACCTAACCTAGCAATATCAATCTCTTGACCAAATATTTTCCAACTGTCAAAATCACCATTGTGAGTGATGCAGTGATGGACATTTTTAGTTTTACAGCTCCATTCTCTATCTGTAAACTGCCACACTGCTTCATCTCTTGCCCCCATCCATTCATGCCAATGGGTTTCTAGTTCAGAAGGGGGAGAACCACTGGTACCATAGCGATAATGCCATATTCCCATTGTCGATGATTCTGAAGGTTTGATCCCAGAAGCAAGCGCTTTTTTTCGTATAGGTGCAAAGGCTGCTTCTAGAGATTTAGTTAAATTACCCCTTTTTTTATTAACGATCTTTTTACCGACAAAAACAGGCTGCTCGCCATCACTCGCCATCACTAGCCCACCTCCAGCTTGCTCGCCACGAATTTCGGTTTCCCGTCCCATTTTTTGAGCCATTTCTAGCATTCTGGCAGGTAATAGTCGATCGCCATCATCGGGTTGGCGTTGGACGATAAAGCCAAAGTTACCACAATAAAAGGAATCTGCTACTCCTGTTATAAATGCATCTATGTCTGAAAGAGAAGATATAGCAATTATGAGATTGGTAACGATTAAGGTTTGGCTGACAATATTACTGGGAGCAAAAACCAGAATAATCGTAACCAGTAACAGATTGCCTAATATTCCTCCCACAGCTTTGATTTGTATACCTTTTTTCGTAGAACCTACTCCTAGCCAAAGAACAGATTGAGACTCTAGCCAGGGAATAAATATTCCCTTAAAAGGAAATAAGGACTTGATCGCATCAGCTAGACTTCGATGTTCGAGAATGTTGGTTAAATTAAGAACTGATAATTGCTGATCAACTAAGGCGATCGCTATACTATGCCCTAGTCCATGAATTAAAATTCCACTATTCCAAATAAATCTAAGTATCAGGGTATAAAAGAGCCACAATAAACATGTAACAGATACTGACTGAGTTTCTATGGTGCTAGCAACGAGCGAAAAAGCGATCGCCTCTGGAATTATATTTGCGAATCTTGATAACCAAACAAACTTTTGCATTTGTTTCTCCCAATCTAAATATTTTTCTCGAAATGAATCTAAAAACTGAAAACTAAAAACTAAAAACTGCTAATCAATCGGTACAAATTCGTAACCAAAATTGTTATTACTGGACTGAATTTTTACTAGCTGAATATTACTTAAGCGATCGCCTGAAGGTAGAAAGCTAACTTGACTATTAGCACCAGCAGTAGAAAAGTCAGAATCAGAAAGTGTCTTTTGGATACTGATGCGAGTAGGATTGGGACTGCGATCAATAGCAGTAATCAAAGCTAGGGCTGCATCGTAAGCCATTGCTGTGCGCCAGTTAACTGCTCCTCCCCAAAGTTGGCGAGCATCTTGAACAAACTCAGTATCAGGATTACTTTTGATATGCCAGGGAATTGCCAACACCATATCTTCGGCAAATTCTCCTGCGATCTGCAAAGTTTTAGGAGTATATACATCATCACCACCCAGCAAG
The DNA here is from genome assembly GCF_000332195.1 of Pleurocapsa sp. PCC 7319. Classification (NCBI taxonomy): domain Bacteria; kingdom Bacillati; phylum Cyanobacteriota; class Cyanophyceae; order Pleurocapsales; family Pleurocapsaceae; genus Pleurocapsa; species Pleurocapsa sp. PCC 7319. The sequence goes on along the minus strand of NZ_KB235922.1, from coordinate 1,027,354 downwards.
GTGAGCTGTTGACGATTAACTTGAACCACCTGTAAAGCCTTGTCGAGAGTGCCAGTATTAGCAGCCAGCATAATTACTTCTGCACCTTCAGCCACTGCTTGCTGAAAGCTGTTGGCAGCATTAAAATTGGCATCAGACAGATCGAAGGTATTAACCACTCTTCCTCCACCAAGAGCAACCGCAGCGTCAAACTCAGATTTGAGAGACTCACTATAGTTGCTTTGAGAATTGTAAAAGACCGCCACATTTTTCTGCTGAAGATTCTCCAACATATATTCTGCTAAACCTCTTCCTGCAAGATAATCACTCGGAACAGTCCGAAATAAATAAGGACTGAGATTAGATAGCTTGACTGAAGTACTAATCGGCGAAATTGCTACTAATTGATCAGCTTGATAAATTTTGGTGGTAGCTAAAGTCACATCACTGGCATAATGACCAACTACCCCTAAAATTTCTCGATCTTGACTTAGGGTTTTAGCTATCTGTTGGGCTATCTCTGGATCATTATCGTCATTAATAATTTGGACTTTTAGAGGAATACCATCAATTCCACCGGCTTGATTTACTCGCTCTTGAGCTTGAGCCACACCCCGTAAAATTTCTTGGGCTGCATTGACATCACTACCAATCGGAATAGAGACAGCAATGCTATAAGATTTTTCTTGACCGATGCGAGAGTTATTGAGATAAATTAGAGCTTCAGGGTCATTAGCAACAGTTTCTAAAGATGCTAAAAGTGAAGACTCAGCGCGCTCATAATCACCTTGTACAAAACTTGCTACAGCCATTTGTTTCTCAGGCGTACTTGTTTGAGAAATTAAAATCTTTTCTCCCTGACTAAATCGCGTTTGTAGTTGGGAGTCTACCCGAACAGAATTATCTAAATTGGAAACCGCAGGAGCAACAAGATCTAAGTCTTGTAATTTTAAACACAACAATCCTCCTAAAAGTAAAACTGTAGCTAAAGAGCCAAAAAAAACCGGTTTGGAGATTGCAGCAGGCATAATATATATTTTGCTTGGTGGTTTTTGCTTGAATAAGTTAGAGACAGCTTTGTTTCTGACGGAGGGGACAGCAGTCTTAGTAAGTTCTATTCGTTTTTGAGTAGGAGTTTCAACTGAGATAGAGTCCAGGATTTGACTGACTTCGACAGCACTACCAAAGCGATCGCTAGGATTGGGAGAGAGCATAGTAGTTAAAATCCACTCCAACTTAGGACTAAGAGTCACTTCTTCTTGCCAATTCCACCGATAACCATTGAGATCAATTAATTGTTTTGGTTCTTTTCCTGTCAGCAGCACTACCGCAGTTGCTGCTAAAGCATATAAATCACTATGAGCAAAGACAATACCTCGTTCAATTTGCTCTGGTGGAGCATATCCCGTCTTGCCTATAGCCGTGCCGACTAGGGACTGTAATTCTAATTGAGTCTTGTTTTCCACTTCTTTAATACAGCCAAAGTCAATCAAGACTGTTAGTTCATCTGCGCTACGTAAAATTAAATTATCAGGAGAAATATCGCGGTGAATCACTCCCATCGAGTGGATATATTCTAGAATAGGTAGAACTTGTCTCAATAATTGACTGATTTTAGCTTCACTAAATTTCTTTCCTTCATTAAGACGATTGTTTAACAGGTCATGATAAGTTTGACCCTCAACATAATCCTGTACGAGGAATAATCTCTCCTCCTTATTCTCGTGCTTATAACGAAATAATTGACGAAATTGAGGGATTTGATCATGTTGCAACCGATAGAGAACACCAGCTTCTCTAGCAAACAACTCTTGCGCTTTTTCTAGGGCAAACGTTCCTTTAAGTTGCGGTGCAAACTCTTTTAGCATGCAGCGTTCTTTAAAACGATTAATATCTTCTGCCAAGTAAGTACGGCTAAAGCCTCCACGACCCAACTGATGTAAAATTCGATAGCGGGATTGTAAAATATCCCCCGAATTGAGCAGCGTTGATCTAGCTCTCGGTTGCTCCGTATCTCTCATTTTCTTTTACCTGTTAATGATTATTTTGAAGGTGAGATAGTGCATGATGGTGCTCAATTGCTGGTTAGCTCTTTCAAAACTGTCTTAATCTTAGGGATTTAACCACATACAAACATCTGAAAAACGTCTCGAATTTACATTCTACGAAAGTGATAAAGACTCTCTAACTTTCGCTGACTTATTGAGTATTTTCCCCTATGACTAAAGTTGTCTTTCTCTATCTGTAATCACACTGACTGTCCATTAGGTAAAAACTTACCCGTCTCATCAGTTTTAACTTTATTCCTCCGACTCAACCCAGCAAGATTGAGTTGTTCATGAAAGAAAACTTTTTTGCCAGTATTAAGGAGAGCCTGGGCAGTATTGTAGGCATGATCTTTTCTAGCTCTCGCTATTTGCTGATGTAGCTTGGCTTCGCGCTTCGCCAGCTTACGACGAGATTTACTACCTCGTTTTTTTGTAGATTTACGCGCCTGAATCTTGGCTAGTTTGCCTTGAGATTTCCGAAATGACTTAAGACTAGGTAATTTAACGCCTTCGCTCGTAGCCAAATAGTCATTTTCATGAAGAACAGCGTCCATGCCCAATGAGTTATCCCAAGTAGGAGTAATATCGGGCTGGAAATCAGGAACAGAATCGTCTTGTAATCTTAGGTTGATGTACCAACCATCGACTTTCTTGATTACCTGAGCTTGCTTTAATGTTGCACCATCAACCAGTTGTCTATGATGTCGCACCTTGACCATACCTATTTTTGGCAAATTAATATGCAGCCATTTACCACCAACAGAGCAAGAATGAAGCTTTACCCCGCTCATAACCATCGATCTGAAACGTACGCTTGTTTTGAATCTTGGTTTGCCCGAACGCTTACCGTTTTTGTCTCCCGATACGAAACGACTGAAAGCTAGTTTCACCCGTTTGCACACCTCTTGCAGAGTCTGTGAGGGAACAGAATTGAAGTCCAACAATTCACCACTCCAGCCAACAGAAACCAAATCTTTTTTGATTATTGGTAGCTGCTTTTTTTGCCCATAATATTCAGGTTTTTCTTTTAACTGTGGCAAATGACAGATTAATGGGCATCGGTCAGTGTAGCTACGATTCTTCGACCACCAATCAAACCTTTCTCTCAGTTGGCGGTTGTACCAGTACCGACAGATACGAAGCCAGTCATTAAGGACAAGCTTTTGTTCTGTAGTTGGTCTTAGTCGGTACTGGTAGTTGTATAGCAAAATTAGAGTTGTTTATTTTGATACACTGATATTAACATATTTATCTCCACCTATTCATGAAGAAAGATTTTGTATCAAGAGGGCGTTCTGTATCTGATTTAAAAGCTCATTTAGTTTTAACAACCAAATACAGACGTAAAGTTTTGACTGCGCCAATGATAGATAGGCTTCATGAAATCTGGGAATCTTTGTTGGATAAATTTGACGGCAAAATCGTTGAGTTCAACGCAGAGAGTGACCACGCACACTTGCTTTTTCAATACCACCCAGAAATACAATTAAGCAAACTGGTTAATAGCCTTAAAAGTATTTCTAGTCGTAAGCTGAGGCAAGAATTTTTACCAGAACTAGAGAAAACATACTATAAAAAGAAAGTGGTTTGGAATAGTAGCTACTTTCTCGCGTCATGTGGTGGAGTTACTATTTCAACACTGAGAAAATATATAGAAAATCAAGATTCTCCTATAGCTAGTCTATTACTGGCGATTCATCCCACACTCATTGCTGTCGTAATAGAGATGTGGGGCTTCTCGCCAACTAGCTAAATATTCATTAATTACTTTGACTGCATTATCAACACCATTTTCTGAGCGAATTTCTTGACCCAAATAGTTGGCGCGATCGCGTAGAGTCTCCTGGGCGATCGCCAGATCAATTGCTGCTGATAAATTTTCTACAGTTAGTTTTTTTCGTTCTATTGGTTCTGTACCCACACCTAAATCTGCTACTCTGTGTCCCCAAAAAGGTTGGTCAGAAAAAAATGGCACAATAATTGTCGGTACACCAGCTTTTAAGCCCGACGCAGTAGTTCCCGCACCACCGTGATGCACCAACGCAGTACATCTGGGAAACAACCAGTCATGAGGCACAGAATCTATTTTGAAGATACTGTCAGGCAAATCTATATTACTAATTCCTCCCCACCCAGTTGAAATAACGCCTCTTTGGTTCGTTTTTTCTAGCGCAGCTATAGCGATTTTTGTTGTAGCTTCTGGATCGCGATTACTCATGCTGCCGAAGCCAATATAGACTGGAGGAGAACCTGCACCAAGAAAATTGATTAAATCGTCTGGTGGTGTCCAATCTGTTGCAGAGTTTAAAAACCAATAACCCGTAACATAATCATCTTTACGCCCATTTTGGGGTTTTGGTAAAACATAATTACTATAAGCATAGAGAAAAGGAACTTTTTGCTTTCTCATACTCAAGAAAGGCGATCGCCACAACGATCGCGATGGCATACTTAAATTAGACTCTAGCCATTGATTAACGGGTTTTTTGTATATCTGCCAAAAAATTATTAAAGATAGAGGATAACTAAGATAATTAAATAAGCCTCCTTGAGATTTACCCGAACCCATCGATACGGGGTATTTCGTTGTTGAAGAAAGCGGCGTAAAACTAGCTAAAAAATAGGGAATGTCTAGCTTGTACGCTAAATCATAAGTCCAAAACAATATACTATGAGCAATAATGGCATCTGTAGATTGACAAACTTGCCATATATCCGACATTAAACTGTCGACAAAGGGACTCATAGAATCGCTCAACAAACGGATAAACTTAATCGGATTACTGCCAGATTCCAGCATTTTTTGACCTTCTTCTGATTCAATAAATCCTTGAGGATCTCCTACTATCTCCGCAAAGTCAAAACCATAACTCCTAATCCAAGATTCAAAGATAGCATGAGTCACTATGGTAACTGTATGACCTATCTGCTTTAGACCTAAACCCAATGCTATGAAAGGTTGAACGTCACCACGAGTGCCGACAGTTAAGATAGTGATTTTCATCTCAATCTTTAGAATAATGGGCTGATTCTCGACTTTAACATTCTAATTGTTTGTAATGGATGGATGCTGAAAATCGCCAGCTACTTAGTTAATCTTTTCGGCAATCCGAAAGCTACCCGTGGGCGTAATCGCAATCTTGTCTTCCTAGCTGTTGACAGTATCTCGCTTCAAATTCCAAAATGAGGGTACATCTTTTGCAACTTGACTTTTTCTAATGATTTCAAAACCATTTTTTTGATAAAACTTTACTGCTTGCTCGGTAAACGTTACCAAATAACATGGTAATTTCTCATCACTAGCTTGATCGAGAATTGGTTTAAGTAAAGCGCTACCAACACCTTGTCCTTGATAGCTAGGATTGACAAACATTAAAGCTAAATACCAGTGAGACTGAGTTCCCATATCTCGCTGATGATTATCTTCAGTAATTTCTAAAAAAGATAGCCAGCGTCCAAGTTTGTTCCAACCACAGTAAAAAGGCAACAAGTATAAACGTAGCTGCATAATTAGCTGTAACCCTTGTATTCCTGTAAAAGAAGATTTTTCTGGTGGTAGCCAAGCTGCAATACCTTTAAGATCGGGTGTGGTGTAAATATGACCGTACTCATAGCAATACTCTAAGCCTTTTTCAGCCAGCCAAGTTAAAGCCTTCAAGCGTGATTGTCGATCTTCGGGTGTGAGATAGCCAAATACGGGATCATCTGCAAATGCCTGTGCTGAAATTGTACTAGCTTGTTCAATTTGCGATCGCTCTAAGCGAACTACTTGATTGTTGTTCATTTTGTAAATAGCTACTGCTAAAGTTTTACCTCCTCAGTATCTAAAATGTTTCCATTAATAGTATTTAAACTTCTTGCTGTATTTTTACAAGTTTTTGCTGCCTGTCAAAAATTGCTTTGGGGTTGCTCCTACTCGACGCTTAAAATGATAGTTAAGATGACTCTGGCTAGAAAATCCTATTGTTTGCGCAACTTTTGCGATCGCCATATCCTGCAATAATAATTCTTTAGCCCGATCTATACGACATTGAAGCTGAAATTGATGAGGTGCTTTCCCAGTAGTTTGTTTAAACAAGTGGGCAAAATGATATTCGCTTAACTGTACTACTGCTGCTAGTTGTTTCAAGCTTAAATTTTGATCTAGATTGCCGTAGATATAATCGGTTACCTGTTCTAGCTGTGGCTGAGATAATTTACTTTTACTAGATTTAAGATCGCGACTGCAATTAGAATATTGAGACAATAAATGTACGCTTAAAGCATTTGCCATGGAATCGGCATATATATTGTTGTCAACTTGATTTTCTAAAGCATTATTGAGTGCTATGGCAATCTGTAGAATCAAAGGATCGAAGCAAGTTTCAATCTGAGGTATTAGTTCTACACTATTACTCTGATACAGTTCGTAGCCTAGCTTAGTGATTAAATCTGCTGACAAATAAATCAGTAAAAAGTCTGCTTCTGAGTTCCAAGCAAACGACTGGCTGATGTGTGCCGGATAAATACCTAAGTCTTCCCGAAAAGAATTAGATGTAATCGTTTGACCGGCAATTTTTTGCTTTAACCTGACGGTTTTACCTGTATTAAGATAAATTCCATGAAAGTCTAAACTATGTTCGGGTATTTCGGCAGCGGGTTGACGATAGTGGGTAATTTGAATATTTTTCCAGCCTAATTCAGAACTAGATTTGATCGGTAAACGAGGCAGTTGAGAAAGTAGGTTTTTCTGGTGGGAAATAGAACTATTTTCAAACTGCTGATTGTTTTTAACATCTTTGGGTATTTGATTCACGATCAAAATATATTTTTGTGCCATAGCGCGATCGCGTTCGGCTAAGATAGCCTTGTATTTAGCCAGACTGGGAGGAAAGGCAAGATTAGTTTTTTTGCTGAAAGGACTACTAGATTTATTATAGGTAGTTTGAGTTCGGGCTGAAAAAGAAGATTGCCGATCGCTGGGCAGCAAAGTACTCGCCAATTTTCGCTCCAAGCTGTGCTTGCAGCTCGGATTCATTTTCTATTTGATTGATGGTTGCAAATAAAAACTGTAGGGAAATTGTCATAGTGTCAAAAAGAGTACCCGATCGAGGACTATGCCAAATCGGTTGCCATCTCTAGTATAAGGATAGATTCAATTGCGATCGTTTGTAGAAAAATAAATTAGAGAGATAAATTTATGACTGATTCACAAAAGTGCATCATTGGTTTAGTTTTTTACCCAGGCATGACTGCCCTAGATGTTATAGGACCACAGCAAGTTTTTATTGGACTACCTGGTGTCGAGCTTCATCGCCTTTGGAAGACGCTAGAACCGATTAAAACCGATGACGGCATGATGGTTGTACCCGACACTACCTTTGAAGATTGTCCCCAACTAGATGTTGTTTGTATTGGCGGTGGCGTAGGACAAGGAGCGGTAGAAGACGATCCAGAGGTGCTGGCATTTTTGAGCAAACAGGGCAGTACAGCTAAATTTGTTACTTCTGTCTGTGGTGGTTCGATATTTTTGGCAAAGGCTGGACTTCTTGAAGGCTATCGAGCAGCGACTCACTGGGCAGCACGGGAAAATCTGGCTCAATTAGGGGTTGAGGTTGGCACAGAGCGGGTAGTTGTTGATCGCAATCGGATTACAGGTGGTGGCGTTACCGCAGGTATTGATTTTGCTTTAACCATCGCCAGCATTATTTACGGCGAGGAAATCGCTAAGATTACTCAATTGATACTAGAGTACAACCCTGCTCCTCCATTCGATGTTGGTTCGCCTGAAAAAGCGGGGACTGAGTTGGTTGATAAGGCAATGTTTTTTGTGCAAGAAATGTCGAATTTAAAAGTAACACAATAAACAAGCTAATATGACTACTAATTCCGAAATTGATTCCAACCCCACTCCTGCAAGTTGGATTCAGATTAGCTTTTATGCTGTGACGATCGTCTTTAATCTCTGCCTCATTGCTCAGTTATTAACGGTTGGAATCGCCTATTTTAATGACTCTAGCTGGTGGAATATTCATGTTTGGCTAGTGCGAAGCTATGGTGGATTGTCATTTATCTTGTGGGTATGGTCGGCAGTAGCTTCCTTTCCCAGCAAAATCAGACATCTTGCTGCTGCTTTACCGATACTACTAGGACTACAGTTTGCTACTATTCATCTGACAACGCCACTTCACTTAGAGATATTTCATCCTCTAATTGGATTCTCGCTTTTCTATACTTCTTCGAGTCTTGTCCATAGAACATCGCGCCTTTTATTTAACGTGAGTTCGGGATAAGAAAAGGCGCAGGTAGTAAGCTGAAAATAACGACAAATTCAGCAAACCTGCCCTATGTTCAGTTTAGAAAAATTGGTAGTCCTAAACAGATAAGCATATAAGATTAAGAAGCAGATTATTTGGTTTCCATGTCAGCAAATATATTACCTGGGGGAAAACTAGCGAGTCTCCTCCAAGTTAGGATCTTGAAAATCGCCCGCTATTTCATCTATCTTTTCCGCGATCGCCAGAAGATTCATATCTTGCCATCTCTTACCAACTATTTGGACTCCGATGGGCAATCCTGATTTACTTTGACTAATCGGAATTACTATTACGGGACTACCTGTAAAATTTAAAGGCATAGTATAACCGCCACAAGCTAAAAGATAGGGAAACTTGACTCCATCAACTTTAATTGGCTGACCAAAATTGCAATGAGCAAATGCTGGAGTAAGAGATACAGGACAGATCCAGGCATCCCATTGAGCCATAAAATTATCCATTTGTGCCATAGCGTGATCGCGTTCAGCTAAGATAGCTTTGTATTTAGCCAGACTCGGAGGAAAGGCAAGATTAGTTTTTTTGCTGAAAGGACTATTATATTTATAAGTAGTTTGAGTCCGGGCTAAGAATTCATTTTTAATGGCAAACTGAAATCCCTGAATTAGATCTCTAAAAGAAAAGGTTGAAGCAAACAGCTCAAAAAATGACAAAATGCCATAGTAAGTTAAAGTTTCTGACCAGTCTAAATCGGTAGGTTGAGATTCAGTTAAATGGCAACCAGCATTCGTTAAACGCTTAACCAAATCTTCGATACAAGAGCGTGTATCCTGGCTTATGGGCAAGAAATCATAGCCATATGTCCAAGCAATTTTCAATTCAGATATTTTCTTATCTGTCGCTCGATCTAAAGATAGGGGTGGAATTTCGGGTTGTCTGCTATCTGCACCAGCAATTAAAGAAAAACATAGTTGTAAATCTGGCACTGAACGAGCTAAAGGACCAATTCTCAACATTTGACGAACGTATCTAGTTTGATTTGGTAAGGGGGGAATATGCCCGGCAGCAGAAACTCGACTATCCGTAGGCATAAAGCCATAGACACCACAAAAATGGGCTGGAAGACGAATCGACCCTCCAATATCACTACCAAGATCTAAAGCTGAGAATCCCGCAGCAACAGCACTTGCCGAGCCACCACTACTTCCGCCAACTGTGCAATTTAAATTCCAAGGATTGTTTGTTTGTCCAAAGACAGGATTTTTACTTTGATAGTCAGCTCCAAATTGCGGAGTATTAGTTTTACCCAAAATAATTGCCCCTGCTGCTTTTAATCTGGCTACTGTAGTCGCATCTTGCTGAGGTATATAATTTTTTAAAGGCGGATAGCCCGCAGTAGTAACCAAACCTCTCGTTTCCAAAAGGTCTTTAACTGTTACAGGAACACCATGCAGTACTCCCCAATTTTCTCCTTTAGCTAAAGCTTCATCAGCTTCAATTGCTCTTTCTATGGCTTTTTCTTTATTTAAGGTAACAACGGCATTTATCTTACCGTTATGCTTTTCAATCTGTTCTAGATAAGCATTTAAAACTTCAACAGCCGAAACTTCTCGATCGCGAATCATCTGCGCTAGTTGGCTGGCTGTAGCAAAGACTATATTCATATTGATTGGTTGTTTAATAACTTTGTTTATATGAATTTGTTTATAAAGATGGATGTTGAAAATCACCAGCTATTTCATCTATCTTTTCAGCGATCGCCAATAATTCCATTTCTCTCCATCTTTTCCCGATAATTTGCATACCAATAGGTAATCCAGCTTCGCTTTGCCCAATGGGAATTACTACTACAGGATGTCCTGTAAGATTAAATAACATTGTGTATCCGCCATTAGCTAAAAAATAAGGAACTTTGCGTCCTTCTATTTCAATTACTGCACCTTTAGAGCGATGAGTAAACGCAGTTGTCATAGCAACGGGACACAACCAAACATCCCAAGGTTCTAATGCTTCATCCATCTGAGCAATAAAGCGATCGCGTTTGGTCAAGAGTTCAAAGTATCCCTTAAGAGTTGGGTTCAAAAGCGCAGGTAAAAATTGGCTTAAGTTACTTAAATCCCTTAGTTCTTTATCCCCTTGAGTTGCTTCTCGAAACATAACGGGCAAATTCTTTTTACTAGCATCAAAATCTACTGGTTGTGAATAGACGAAATTTAATGCGGTTAGTCGATCGCAAACTTTAAATGCTGCTGGTAAATCAAATGGTGGAGATGCCCATTGTTCCATTTCTGCACACTCTGGTTTAAGTCGATCGACAGCTATATTAATTGCCGTTTTAATCTCTAAAGCAGGGGTCATTTTATCCCAACTATCTGACCAAACTATTCTTATATCTTGTAAATCTTTTTCGTCAACTGTATCTAAGGGAACAGGTGGAACATCTGGTTGTCGTGGATCTAGACCTACAGTTAAAGATAAACACAATCGTAAATCTTCAATTGAACGGGCAAATGAGCCAACTGTCATTAACTGACGAATACATTTAGGCATTCCTGGTGCTTCGGGAATATGTCCTGCTGTGGATATACGCCGATCTGTTGGTTTGAGGGCATACACGCCACAAAAATGGGCTGGTTGACGAGTTGAACCAGAAGCATCATTACCCAGTTCTAAAGCCGAAAACCCCGCAGCGATCGCTGCTGCACTGCCACCAGAACTACCTCCAGGAGTATAATCTAAGTTCCAAGGATTATTAACCCGTCCAAACAGATCATTAGTACTTTGAAAATCGCTTGCCATTTCAGCAAGATTGGTTTTACCTAAGATAATTGCTCCTGCTAGCCGTAAGCGAGCCACAACTGTTGCATCTTGGGATGGAATATAATTTTTTAATGGCTTGTAACCTCCGGTAGTAAGCAATCCTGCTGTTTCAAAAGTATCTTTGAGGGTAATTGGTATACCGTGTAAAACTCCCCAGTTTTCCCCCTTAGCTATTGCTTCATCAGCTTCAATTGCTCTTTTTTTGGCTTTTTCTTGATTTAGAGTCGCGATCGCATTTATTTTGCCGTTATGTTTGTCTATCTGTTCTAGATAAGCCTCTAAAACTTCTACCGCAGAAACTTCTTTATTCCGAATCATCTGCGCCAGTTGACTTGCTGTAGCAAACACAATATCCATAGCTGACAACCTAATAGAATATATGCAATTAAGTTAATTATATTCACTATTAGTTAATACTATTAACTAAATTTTTAAAAATGAATCTAATAGGGACACCAATCTCAGAACTTGAGATAGATACAGCTTTAGTCTTCAATTTATTAAAGGAGCAACATCCAGATTTATCGCATCTGCCAATTCAACTGTTTGACAATGGTTGGGACAATGCCATGTTCCGATTGGGCGATCGCCTTTGTGTAAGACTTCCCCGTCGAAAAGTGGCAGCTACACTGATCAATAATGAGCAAACATGGCTACCAATAATCGCTAACAGGTTAACAATACCTGTTCCCAATCCTTATAGGTTTGGTAAACCTACTTCAAACTATCCTTGGCGATGGAGTATATTACCTTGGCTAACTGGGCTAACTGCCGATCGCGAGAAACCTAATCTAAATCAGGCACAACTGTTCGCCTCATTCTTGCGATCGCTACATCTAACCGCACCATCCAATGCACCTTCTAACTCAGTTCGGGGCGTACCATTGAAAGAGCGAGCAATAGTTATAGAAAAACGAATGCGAAGATTAGAGACACAAACTAATCTAATTAGCAAAACAATCAAAAATATTTGGCATGAAGCTTTAAATATACCGATAGATGTTCAACCAAAATGGCTTCATGGAGATCTTCACCCTGGCAACATTTTAGTTAAGAACGGTGAAATTGTGGGGATCATTGATTGGGGAGATATTACTTCTGGGGATATTGCCACAGATCTTGCCTCTATCTGGATGCTGTTCAACAATCAAAATGCTCGTCAAAAAGCAATCGCCCAATACTCAATGTCTGAGCAAACCTTAAAGCGGGCTAAGGGATGGGCAATATATTTTGCCGTAACCTTATTGGAAGTAGGATTGATTGATAATCCAAGACAGGCAATTGTGGGAGAACAAACATTACGTTGTGTTGCCGAAGATGAAACAGCTAATCCAGAGATTAATATTTAACGTTCAATAAATGTTCAATAAATAATGGGTCGTCCAACCAAAGAAAATTCCTTAACCAGACAAGACGTAATCGAAGCTGCGATCGCCTGTATTGAAAAAGAGGGTGCATCGGCTCTTGGCGTTAATCGTGTTGCCAGAGAATTGGGTATAAAACCTCCTGCGATTTATAAACATCTTCAAGGAAATACAGAATTAAAAAAAGCAGTAGCATTAGCGATTTATAAGCTTCTTTTTATCGAACTAAAATCTAAAACTGCGGATCTTAAAAAACCTCGCAATTTTTTGAAGGCAGGTGGCATGATTAGTCGAGATTTTGCGCGATCGCATCCTGGGCTATTTCAAGTAATGATGCAGTTTAAATTACAGCCAGAAGATCCTGAATCAGCTTCAGTAATTCAAGAATTTCAGAGTTTAGTTCAAGTTTTCCTCAATTCTCAGGGCTTAAGCAACAATAAATTAATAGACATCATGCGGATGATCAATTCGGCAATTTTTGGTTTTATTACCTTAGAACAATCTGGATTATTAACTTTACCTCGATCTACAGATGATAGTTTTGAAGTAATGCTCGATGCCCTACTTGAGGCAATAGAATATATAAAAGTCAATTAGACAGTGTACAGCCTCTTTATGAATTCAACTATTAATCAAATTTATCCTGTTATTTGGCAAGATGATCATGTTTATCTAATTGACCAAACTCGTCTTCCAGAAGAATATAATCAAGTTATTATCAGTCGTAGTACTGATATGGCACAAGCGATCAAGACAATGATTGTACGAGGTGCGCCAGCGATTGGAGTTGCAGCTGCCTATGGAATGTACTTAGGGGCAACAGAAATTCAAACAAGCGATCGCAGTCAATTCATTGAACATTTAGAAAAAGTGGCTGATTTATTGCGTCAAACTCGTCCTACTGCCGTAAACTTATTTTGGGCGATCGCCAGAATGTTGAGGACGGCATACGAAGAAACAGGAACTATCGAAGAAATTAAAATTACCCTGCTCAAAAAGGCTCAGTCAATCCAAGCAGAAGACTTAGCGACTTGTCAGGCAATCGGCGATCATGGTTTAGCTATCTTACCTCGCACCCCAGAAAAACTTAGAATTCTAACTCACTGTAATGCTGGTTCTCTAGCAACTGCGGGTTATGGCACTGCTTTAGGCGTAATTCGCTCTGCCTGGAGAGAACAACGTTTAGCGAGAGTATATGCTGATGAAACTCGCCCTCGTTTACAAGGAGCCAGATTAACTGCGTGGGAATGTGTTCAGGAAAATATCCCAGTCACAATAATCACTGACAGTATGGCAGCTCATTGTATGCAGCAGAAGATGATTGACGTCGTTGTAGTCGGGGCGGATAGGATTGCGGGAAATGGTGATACGGCGAATAAGATTGGCACTTATTCCTTGGCGATCGCTGCTCAAGCTCATCAGATTCCTTTTTATGTTGCCGCCCCCTTCTCTACAATTGACTTTAACTTAGCTGATGGTAGCCAAATTCCCATCGAAGAGCGTAATGGTAGAGAAATATCTCATTTTAATCATAATTCTATTTGCGCGGAGGGAGCGGAATTCTATAATCCCGCTTTTGATGTTACCCCTGCCAATTTAATCACGGGACTTATCACTGAAAAAGGAACTATTGAACCAGATTCTCTAATCAAATATAAGATTGGGCAATATTGAGCCTTGCTAAATCTTGTTGACCAAATGATTCACCTCCGAAAAATATAGCAATACAAACTTATTACTTGTTACTCATTACTTATTACTTACCGAATAATCAAATAAACTTGTTTTAATCTAACTATGTACGGCTATATTAGCTTTCTTTAAGCTGAATTTGTGTAGGCATTTCACGTAAAATAAGGGTATAAATATCTGTTGGCATATCAATATTAGCTGCTTCTAGAGCTTCTTTTACTGCTTGAGCCACTTTAGAAGTAGTAGCCAAAAAGCCCGCTCTACGGGAGTCTACCCAAAAGCGAATTTCTAAATTTACTGTGCTAGCAGCAAGTTCGTTCACTAAAACATCTGGTGTGGGCTCGCTTTCAACTTCTTCGATATTTTCTAGTATCCGCATAATTACAGCGATCGCCTGACTAAGATCTTCTCCATAATCAATACCTACCATTACGGAACTTCTCCTTTGTGGAGAAGCAGTATTATTAATTACGCTGGCTTGAAATACTTCTTGATTGGGAATATAAACTACTCGCCCATCATAGGTTTTCATGGTTGTCGCTCTAAGTTGAATTTGCGTAATTGTGCCTTCATATTCTCCGATCACAACTTGATCGTTAATCCGGAACGGGCGAGCGGCTAGTAAAATAACTCCAGAAATATAGTTACTCAACACATCTTTGAGACTAAAACCAATTGCCACACTAGTTAGACCCAATGCCCCCAATAACGCGCCAAAATCCAGTCCCATGACTCCCAAGGCAATTACCAAACCGATGATCCAAACACCACCATAACTAAGTCTACCGATTAAAAGCTCAGTATTGGAATCCCCTTCTGTTTGTTTGGCCCAGGTATATGCACCATAGCGCACAACTTTCGCTACTCCCCAAGTAATTCCAATCACAATAATCGCACCTACCAAAGAAGGTAGATTACCCACGATATCGCGCAATAATTCCCTTGTAGTTGTATAAAGACGTTGAGTAACATCGATCGCTAGCGGTGGTTTTTCAAATGCCGTATCTAGCTGTTTTGCCCACCTCTCAGCTAATTTTTGCGTACTCAAACCGAAATCTTCCGCGTCTTGATGGGTAACGGTCATTAGGATGCGATTTCTCACTCTTAAAGTGGCAATTTTACGGGGATTATCGGGTGTAATTTCTACTTGCTCTGGGTTTTCATTTTGTGACAATAAACTGGCTATACGGCGATTGATAATCTCTGCTCTCGCGCTAGCATCAATTTGGGGTAAACTACCAATTTGAAATATGGGGCGGTTTCTCACTAAGACATCTGCAAAATATAGTCCATCATCGGGAATAACGACTGCTGAAGGGTCGCTAGACAAAGGAATGCTCTCTTCATCTTGTGTTAAGGCAATAGGTGCAATATTTAATGAGAAAGTAATCGCCACTAAAATTGTCAAACCAAAGCGAGATCTCCGAAAAATTCTGATTTTGCCAGCTTGTCTAGAAAATAGAGAAAATAAGTATGACATTATATAAACGCTCCAACACCTTGCGAGTGAGAATTCTAGCATCCTTGCGGGAATCCTACTTCTTGTAATCTTTAATTGATGATAATTAAGTTATGGTGTTTGATAAGGAAAAAGGAGAATGGGAAAAGGGAAACAGGGAATTGACTACTTGCGTAAACCTTTTTATCCTTAACCTGAAAGAAACCCTTTAACTTTTACCCAGCTCTTACTAGATAATTTTCGACTTCATCAAACTGACGTTGGTAAAAGCACAACAAAAACACAAAATTATAAGGCTGAATCCATGTATGATTACATTGTTATTGGTGCTGGTTCTGCTGGGAGTATAGTAGCCTCAAAACTTGCTGCTTCAGACTCAGCTATGAGTATTCTCCTGATAGAGGCTGGGGGATTACCTTATTCAGAGCAAATGTATTTTCCAAGCGATTGGTTTGAAGTCTTACAAAAGTATCCAGAAATTGGTTGGGAGGGATATCAGTCGATACCTCAACCAAATTTAAATAATCGCATTATCAAGCTACACCAAGCAAAAGTTTTAGGTGGATGTGCGCTGCACAATGCCACAGCTTATGTGAGGGGTAGCCGCTCTGACTTTAATGAATGGGGGAAGTTAGCATCCGGCTGGTCATGGAGTGATGTTTTACCATACTTCGAAAATGTAGAACGAACCATGAAAGTTTTGATCGGTGAAGCAGATAATTTCATCAACGACTTGTTTGCTGCGGCTAAGGAGTACGGCTTGCCTGAAAACCCCAACTACAATTATAGTGAGAGTCAATATGGATACGCTTTATTTCAATTTAACAATATTAAGAATTCATCCGACCTTCTTCGAGAAACCACGTTTAATACTTATCTATCAAATCCACCTGATAACATAACTGTATTAAGTCAGGCTTTTGTAACCAGAATCTTATTTGATCAAGATGCTAAAGCAATTGGTATTGAATATTTCCAAGACCAAAATAAACATTGTACCTATGTGCAAAATGAAATTATTTTAAGCGCAGGTGCAATTTCAAGTCCAAAAATCTTGATGCTTTCGGGTATAGGTGACGAGAACGAATTGGCAAAATTTAGTATTCCTATCGTTGCGAATATTTCAGAGGTAGGCCAGAACTTACACGACGATCTTTTTGTCAGTGCCGGATTCTCTATTCCCCAAACCAAAGATGTACCAATTTACCCTTATAGCTTAGCTCCAGCTGTTATTTTCGGTTCTACAGAAAATAGTAGTTCAATAATCGATATAGAATCCTCAGTTGGAGTTGGTACGCTGAAGGGTTTTCTGGGTCCAGAACGTTCTTTTTGGTTATGGCCAAATATTATGCACTTGAAAAGTAAGGGGAAAGTTACCCTACGCTCAAGTGTTCCTATTGATCCTCCTCTGATTGACCCAGGGTATCTGACAGTATCAGAGGATCTTCAGAAGTGTAAAATAGCACTTCAGTTAGGCATTGATATTGGTAATAAGCTAAATCAATGGAGGGAGAGGCAAATTGCTCCCCAACCCAACGAAGATTTGGAAAGCTACATCAAAGAAACAGCCGATACCACCTACCACTATTGCGGGACTTGTAGAATGGGGAATGACGAGAATTCTGTAGTGGATACAGAACTTAGGGTGCGCAACACTTCAGGATTGCGCGTAATTGACGCTTCTGTATTTCCACTTCCAATAACTGCAAATACCGCAGCCGCAACCATGATGATTGCTGATAAGGGGACTGACAAGATATTAGTCTGATTTTAGGCTCGATTGATGGCAAATTTTGTCATATTTTGGTGGTACTGAAGAACTATGGGAATCGGTTTTATCAGCAATTAACTCTATATTTCCGCGATCGTTAATCATCCATCCCTGAGCCTCAACAATCTCTTCTCCATCTTCCTTGCGAGAGTTGGACGCTCACGTTAAATAAGATTATTTCAATTCTACAAACGCATTCAGTTCTTCTCTGTAAAATCTATACAAGAATATAAAAGCTAATTTTGATAGTTATTGCATCTTAAGTTCAATATCTAGACCTTGCAGGGAAGTTGGCTAAGTTGCTTAGAAAGCCAAAGTTCAAATAGTTCGTTCATTAGTCGTTGGCGCATCGCTCGATCCAACTGAGCGGGAATCGCTTTTTCCAGTCGCACAATCATCTGCCATTCTCCATGGGAAACAGGACGAATTTGACCTACTTGGCTCGTAGCCAGAATTTCAGCCAAAGCTGGAGGTAAATTTCGTGATGTACCTACACTGACCCTTCGGGTACAGATGTAGGCTTCTCCAAATCCCGAAGGACAGAGAGAACTTGCTTCAAGGTACTATTAGTAGTAGATGCGACTATTACTGGATTCCCTTTACGCCGTTTTAAAGTTGGAAACACATCCAGTCCAACCCTCTTGGTATTTATTCCAGCCGAGATGTCTCGGTCTACCAAAAGTTGATATTCTTCATCCCAATATTCTCTGATGCTGCAATCGGTAAAAACAAATTCATCTTTGTACGGCAGCAATTGAGATGTGTATTGTGGATTAACAGGTATTACCAAAGCACCAGCTTTCTCGGCTTTGAACTTCAGTATGTTGAAAAACTGACCAAAGGCAGCATCAGCCCAAGACTTATTTAGTCCTGATTTAGCTGACTGTCCATTAGGTAAAAACTTACCCGTCTCATCAGTTTTAACTTTATTCCTCCGACTCAACCCAGCAAGATTGAGTTGTTCATGAAAGAAAACTTTTTTGCCAGTATTAAGGAGAGCCTGGGCAGTATTGTAGGCATGATCTTTTCTAGCTCTCGCTATTTGCTGATGTAGCTTGGCTTCGCGCTTCGCCAGCTTACGACGAGATTTACTACCTCGTTTTTTTGTAGATTTACGCGCCTGAATCTTGGCTAGTTTGCCTTGAGATTTCCGAAATGACTTAAGACTAGGTAATTTAACGCCTTCGCTCGTAGCCAAATAGTCATTTTCATGAAGAACAGCGTCCATGCCCAATGAGTTATCCCAAGTAGGAGTAATATCGGGCTGGAAATCAGGAACAGAATCGTCTTGTAATCTTAGGTTGATGTACCAACCATCGACTTTCTTGATTACCTGAGCTTGCTTTAATGTTGCACCATCAACCAGTTGTCTATGATGTCGCACCTTGACCATACCTATTTTTGGCAAATTAATATGCAGCCATTTACCACCAACAGAGCAAGAATGAAGCTTTACCCCGCTCATAACCATCGATCTGAAACGTACGCTTGTTTTGAATCTTGGTTTGCCCGAACGCTTACCGTTTTTGTCTCCCGATACGAAACGACTGAAAGCTAGTTTCACCCGTTTGCACACCTCTTGCAGAGTCTGTGAGGGAACAGAATTGAAGTCCAACAATTCACCACTCCAGCCAACAGAAACCAAATCTTTTTTGATTATTGGTAGCTGCTTTTTTTGCCCATAATATTCAGGTTTTTCTTTTAACTGTGGCAAATGACAGATTAATGGGCATCGGTCAGTGTAGCTACGATTCTTCGACCACCAATCAAACCTTTCTCTCAGTTGGCGGTTGTACCAGTACCGACAGATACGAAGCCAGTCATTAAGGACAAGCTTTTGTTCTGTAGTTGGTCTTAGTCGGTACTGGTAGTTGTATAGCAAAATTAGAGTTGTTTATTTTGATACACTGATATTAACATATTTATCTCCACCTATTCATGAAGAAAGATTTTGTATCAAGAGGGCGTTCTGTATCTGATTTAAAAGCTCATTTAGTTTTAACAACCAAATACAGACGTAAAGTTTTGACTGCGCCAATGATAGATAGGCTTCATGAAATCTGGGAATCTTTGTTGGATAAATTTGACGGCAAAATCGTTGAGTTCAACGCAGAGAGTGACCACGCACACTTGCTTTTTCAATACCACCCAGAAATACAATTAAGCAAACTGGTTAATAGCCTTAAAAGTATTTCTAGTCGTAAGCTGAGGCAAGAATTTTTACCAGAACTAGAGAAAACATACTATAAAAAGAAAGTGGTTTGGAATAGTAGCTACTTTCTCGCGTCATGTGGTGGAGTTACTATTTCAACACTGAGAAAATATATAGAAAATCAAGATTCTCCTATAGCTAGTCTATTACTGGCGATTCATCCCACACTCATTGCTGTCGTAATAGAGATGTGGGGCTTCTCGCCAACTAGCTAACTCAGTGGGACTGACTAAACCACCAGTTGAAGATTCTGGCCCCTGAGAATATTCTTGAGCTAATTCAGCAAAAGACTGTTCACCTTCTTGAAGTCGAAAATAGAGTTCTTGAGCCAGATCTAAGTCATTGGTTTGGATAAGAGAAAAGACAACTCTATCTAACTGCTTTTTACGATTAACAAAGTAAGATCCTATTTTGGCTCCCCAGGTTGCTTGCTTAAATTTTTCAATTTTTAATTTACGAGTAGTTAACGCTTCTATTTGCTCTGGCGAGAGGCAATGCTTTTTAAGCCAAGCTTTACGGTCTAAATCCAAAGCCAATCCATTTTGCAGATATAACTGCTCTACAACCTGAGCTTTTTCAGAGGTTGTACAGTTTATTGATTCAATAGCTTGGTCGATCAAGACTTCACGGGATAATTTAGCTAACATTTGATAGTCTGTTAACAAAGAAATAATTGCGTCAGCCGTAATCGTTTGGTTGCCAACTTGTAAACATGTAGTCATATATAAAAACTCCTGGGTAAGGGTTGCCACCTTATCTGATGATTTTGCTCATTCTGAGGAAACCCTTACCGTTTTGATGGGTGCATTGAATTTTTTGAGGCTGTTGAGGCATTCTAGCTAGTTTATCCTCCTCAAATAATTCAATGCTTAGTGCAGAATGTGTCAATCTTAGACAACTTCACCACTATCAACTGGCTCCAAACTAGTTTCAGAATCAGATATAGGACTGCTATCGACCGATTCAAAACCATTTAGTCCGAGTACTAAATTAACGCCAGACCCATCAGACTCAACGCCTAATCCCTGAGGACTATCGAAGAGCGCGAGGGGAATTTGTTGAATATTATCAATTATCAATCTAGAGTCAACAATATTATCTTTAACATCTACCACACCAAAGCCTATGGTGTATTCCCCAGCTTCGGCAACGGAAAACGTCAAATTTTGAGTCTCAGTTTGTTCGGCAAATCCTTCTACACCAGGCGCATCAACAAAATCTGATCCAGTGTCTGCTAGTTCTAAGGTAATACCATTGACGGTTAAAAATGCAGTATCGTTAAATGTTAAATCTGGTGTGGACTCATTAGTCAAGAAGTTCCAATCAAAACTGATTACATCACCGGCTTCTGCGATAAATGTTTGTTTTATACCAGAACCTTCAGTAGCATCACCCTCAACAAGACCGTCTAGAGAACCAGGTGCTAAATCGAAATATTCTTCTAGATCTGAATCTACTACTGAACCACCAGAATCACTATAGCCATTAGTCAGTAGTGCTTGGTAAGTTCCATCACTGGGAAAAATCCCGAGATCCTCTGTTTCGACACTGGTGTCACCTATAGTCCTCCAGTTTATAAAATCTCCGGTTTCAAAGCTACCATTATCAATACCGGTTTCCAGGCTATCATTTTCGGTACTGGTAGAACTGGTGAAGGGATTAACCGAATCAGAGCTCTCACGACTTAATGAATCTTGAATTTGGTCTTCCATTTTGGATTTTCCTCCCGAATTACTTTTTTAGTTGCTGTTTTGGACTTTAGACAAAATTTAATTTTTTTTGTCTTTCGTTTTCAATGTTTCAATCAATATTTCGGGAGAATTCATGACTTGGAAAACTCAGTTAAATTCAGGTTAGGACCTTTACTTTAAAGTGTGACGTTCTCCCGACGTTGACACAAAGCCTACAACGCGGGCTTCCCTAGACTCGCGACTAAGTATTCCTGCGTAGTACTTATCTAGATGAACAATGCAAGCACCATACATCCCCGACAGCAAGCTGCGTCCGACATAAACGCCTGGCAAAGCACAGGCGACGCGGACTTGTCAGCAGGCGGTTTCCGTTCCCCAGCGTCCCTGGGTACAGTTTTCAAAATGATTCCTTCCTCGACAGTTGCGTTGCGGTGAAACATTTTACCGATTCGTGCCGTAAAGCCCCTGGCTTCAGACATGGGGATATAAGGCACGGCTAGCACTTGCTGGGTTAGTTTATGCTTATATGATAGCATAAGAATATGTTAGTTCTAGAGATGAAGATACAAGCCAAGCCAACTCAATACGATGCGATGGATGAAGCCATCAGAACGGCACAATTCATACGCAACAAAGCATTGCGATATTGGATGGACAATAAAGGAGTAGGAAAATACCAGCTATCGGCATACTGTAAAGTACTAGCTGCTGAATTCCCCTTTGCTCACAAGCTAAATTCAATGGCCAGACAAAGCAGTGCAGATCGAGCCTGGGCTGCAATATCTCGTTTCTATCAAAACTGTAAACATAAAACTCCTGGAAAAAAGGGATTTCCTAAGTTCCAGAAGCATTCTCGCTCGGTCGAGTATAAGACTACAGGTTGGAAGCTTTCTGAAAACAGAAAACAGATAACCTTCACCGATCAGAATAATATCGGTCGGGTCAAGCTCAAAGGTACAAGAGATTTGAATTGGTACGATATCAAACAATTCAAACGAGTACGAATAGTTAGACGTGCTGATGGTTATTATGGTCAGTTTTTAGTCGATGCCGACAACCGAGAAAGAGTAGAACCATCTTATTCTGAAATTGGTTTAGACGTTGGCTTGAACTATTTCTATACCGACGACAAAGGGAATCAGATTGAGAATCCTCGGTTTTATCGAAGAGGTGAAAAAGCACTCAATCGCTTAAACCGAAGCAAGTCTAAAAAGTACGTCAAAAGTAAAAAACCACAGTCTAAGAACTATCACCAAGCGAGAAAAAGATACGCCCTAAAGCATCTTAAGATAAGTAGGCAACGTAAAGACCATGCCGTGAAATTGGCACGGTGCGTAATCACATCTAACGATGTAGTCGCTTATGAAGACTTAAGAATTGGCAAGATGGTAAAAAATCACAATCTTGCCAAGTCGATAACCGACGCTGGCTGGTATCAATTTAGAGTGTGGTTAGAGTACTTTGGCTATAAGTTTGGCAAAGTAACAGTTGCCGTACCACCGCAGTATACTTCTGTTAACTGCTCTGGTTGCGGAGCTAAAGTAACTAAAACTCTCAGCACCAGAACTCATAAGTGTAAGTGTGGCTGTGTTCTCGACCGAGATGAAAATGCAGCTAGAAACATCCTATCTTTAGGATTAAGTACCGTGGGACACACGGGATCTAAAGCTTGGGGAGACGAAACCTCTATCTTGGCTGATGAGAATTTGTCAGGGTAAGTTTTTTCTACGAACCAAGAATCTCCCGCATTCATGCGTGGGGAGTGTCAAGCAACCACCGAGACTTCAAATTGAGACTATTTCTTGGCTGCAACTTCCTATATTTGATTGTCAAGGTTCTGCCAATTTTAGGCGGGACGCAAGCTTGAATGCATTCAAGCTGTGCGCCGTCCGCTGCGTTCCGCAGTTTTTGTTTTACTACCGATGTTCGGATATTGGCATCCCATTCATACGCTCTGAATCGATTGTACAACACTCGAAATCCTTGTTATATAAAGATTACATGAATATCAAGTTAACTACTCAAAACAAAATGCCAACCCACGATTCATGCGGCAAAGCGTTGGCGGTGAAGCAGTTCGTTGGCAAGCCAGTCCGTTGCGGTGAAGTAGTTGCGTTGGGGGGGTTTCCCCCGTTATAGCGACTGCCGCCGACTTGAGCAAAGTGCTGAACCCAAAGGGGTTCCCCGGCATAAGCAAACTGTCGAGGGCGGGGGTTTCCAAGGGGCTGTTGCCGTGGGTGCGGCATTTATAAGCCCCGCCCCATGAGCAACCGTAAGAACTGCTGAACCCGAAGGGAGGTTCCTACAACGGGCGCCCCTCGTTTAAATACAAGAATTTTGTTTCAATAGCTCTAGCCAGAAATGAGTTAGAGGAACAGTATGGCTAAAGTCCCTGCTGTTCACCGAGAAGCACGGTTTTCTGGGATACGAGTAGCTGTCTCAATCGAGAAGAGTGTCTTACCAGATACTCAGTCCTCGTCACAAGACAAGGCTGAGAGCTGACTGCCTGACACATTTATCAAAAAACTAACTAGTAGCGCACTTAATTTCGTGAATACGACTGAACCAAATAGCATCATAGTATTGCTTCTTAGCTTTTTTGGAAGCCCTAAAGGATTAGCTTCGCGTCACAAAGCAAAGTTGAGGAATATGAGAACATAACGCAACAGGAGTCAGCAAAACGCGACCCTTATGCAAAACTCCATTGAGCCACCTAATACCAATTTTTAAATAGCTAATTCCACGCTTCCAATGAGGATCTACTTGAGTCCTAAGTCCTTTTAGTTGAACCGCCATCCCCTGAGAGGTAGCAAATAAAAGAGCTAGTGCCACAACTAGATACAGACGTTCAAGGGCTCTGCGATTGCCTTCGGCACTGGCGTAGCCAATCGCGAATTTTTGAACTTTCTAATTGAAAAACTCCAGATTTAGAATCTAAAAATAATTCAAAGGTATGTAGATCGATTTGAATTTGATTCGATTGTTGTGGACAAACCGCTGCCATCTCCGTTCGGTACTCTGTGCTTGAGTGGCTCGACTAATCACATAAGATTCCCATTCACTCAAGTTGATCTTACTGCTACAGATGAGAGCATTTATCATCCAAGCTAACGCTTTGAGATGACGAAAATCTTGGTAATTACTGTATTGACTCAGCAAACTCATTAGCCGATCATAAAGAGGGGTAGATTTTGACATGGATATGAAGCTTAAAACTATTCATTTTCAGCTTCTCATGAATGCTCTACCTTTTCTTTCTTTCTACCCTATCTCAATACTTTCAGGCGCTTGTGTCAGGCAATCAGGGCTGAGAGACTTCATAAGATCATATCTAATTATTGGATTCTGGCAGGTTACTCATTTTTTCGAGATCGAGAACTGCTGCCAATTGATTTTCATCCATTAAACCCTCTTCCAAAACGATCGCTCTAATCGATTTGTCTGTTTCTAATGACTTTTTCGCCACCTCTGCTGCTTTAAGATAACCAATATGAGTATTGAGAGCTGTGACCAAAGCAAGACTTCCTTCAGCATAAGCCAAACAGCGATCGCGACGAGCCGTAATTCCTGCCAAACAGCGTTTACTGAGACTATCAATAGTATTTCCCAAGATCTCGATACTATGGATCAGATCATAAGCAATCAAGGGCATCATCACGTTTAACTCTAGCTGTCCTGCTTGTGCGGCAAAAGCGATCGCTGTATCGTAACCCATAACTTGAAAACAGACCATGGAGGTCATTTCCGCCATTACAGGGTTGTATTTACCAGGCATAATGGATGATCCTGGTTGCACTGCTGGTAACTGTATTTCTTTAAATCCTGTTTGAGGACCTGAATCCATCAAACGTAAATCATGGGAAATTTTAACTAAGTCTTGAGCTAAATTGCGTAAGCTTCCAGAAACGCTGACAAAAGGACTCATACTCTGCATGGCTGCCATGAGATGGGGTGCAGGTTGTAAAGGTTTGCCGATTGACTCTGCCAGTAATTCTGCTACCCGATGACGATAGTTAGGATGAGTATTTAATCCAGTCCCGGTAGCACTACCACCCAAACCCAATTGATAGAGATCTTGAGCAGCAGCTTCAATTCTCCGTTTATGCTCCATTAAAATTTGCGACCAAGCTTTAAAGCCTTCTCCTAGGCGAACAGGAACGGCATCTTGCATATGGGTTCGACCAGATTTGACAATGTCTTGAAATTCCTCAGCTTTTTGCTGTACTGAAGCGATCGCCTTATCCAATGCGGGATAAAGAGTTTGATCTAAAGCTAACAAAGCTCCAATCCGAATCGCAGTGGGAATGACATCATTAGTAGACTGACCATAATTGACATGGTCGTTAGGGCTAACTCTTTTGTAGTTACCTTTTTCCTCCCCTAAAATTTCTAATGCCCGATTGGCCAACACTTCATTAACGTTCATGTGGTGGGATGTGCCTGCCCCTGCCTGATAAACATCGACCACAAACTGATCTCGAAGACTTCCCTCTAAAATTTCATCTGCGGCTTGAACAATTGCCTGACTAATATCTTGATTGATACAACCAAGTTCTCTATTAGCGATCGCGGTAGCTTTTTTGATGAGAATACAAGCGTCAACATAAGTTGCCAAAGGCTTGATACCGCTAATCGGAAAATTTTCTGTCGCTCTTAAGGTTTGAATCCCGTAATATACACTGGCTGGAATCTCCTTTGATCCCATCGAATCTTGTTCAATACGATAATTGTTGACCATCTTCAGTTTTCTTCAGCTATTCTTTTCCCAAATCAAGATACAACACTATTAAAACTTACGCAGAGAAACGGAAAATTAATTGTCAATTCTGGAAATTATAGTCAACTATAACGACAAAAACCAGCAAAATTACTGTATTATTACCGATAAAAATCTGATTACAATTATTTTTGTTGCAAGTTAATTGCTTGAGATCAGTATAATAACTGATTTGGAATTGTACAAAGTTAATTATACTAGTTGGGATTTTATATTTTACTTAGACTAAGTCGTTCAAAATGGATATCAAAAAATTCTAAGCGGTATTTAGAGTTTTATTCACTACTAACTACTATGAATAATGGCAGTATTAGCGATAAATTAATTTTAGTTGTCAAAGATGCTAGACAAGATTTATCCAAGTTATTAAATGCTCTCCAGTTAGCAGAATACATTGTTTTAGTAGTTCAAAATGAGCTAGATAGTTGGACATTTGCCAAATCAACTCAACCAAGCTTTATTATTTTGGATATTATGATGTCCAAAATGAAAGGATGGGAAATTTGTCAAAGATTAAAAAATAGTCCCGAAACAAAGCAAATATCTTTGATTTTAATCAATTCCTCAGTAGATATTATCAATAAAGTGGCACAATTGAATTGGAAAAACGTTGACTGTATTGCTCAAGTTAGTGAACCAGCAGATGTTATTAATCTTATTAAAACACGTTCACAATTAATAGCCGAGACAACAAGTTCTAATAATCAAGATTCGCTCATCTCAAATTATCAGTTAGAAGTAGCAAATTCTCATCTACCTGACTCGGAGCGAGATTTAGAGAGTTTTGCGGCATTAGTCTCTCATGATCTACAAGCACCATTACGCTCTTTGACTATGTTTACGGAGTTATTGGTTCGAGAATACCAAGATGACTTAAACGAAGGTGCCAAAAAGTATCTTGAGCGGATCAGCAAGAGTGGATCACGAATGCAAACATTAATTGCCAACTTACTTGCTTATTCTCGTGCAGGTAAAAGTGAACAAACCTGGGTAATGGTCGATCTCAACCAAGTGTTGCATCAAGTCACTGAAAACTTACATTCGGCGATCGCCAAATCTCACGCCAAGATAACAGCAGGAAGTTTACCCGAATTACTAATTAATCCCACTGAAATTACCCAGTTGTTGCAAAATTTACTGGAAAATGCGATCAAGTTTTGTGGCGATCGCTCACCGGAGATCGCTATTTCTGTAAGTAAACAGCAACAAAAATGGTTGTTCGCTATAGCGGATAATGGCATTGGTATTGCAGCAGAATTTCAATTACAAATTTTTCAAGTTTTCAAAAAACTTCACCCTGAAGACATCTATTCGGGTACAGGTATCGGTTTATCGATATGTCAGAAAATTGTGGAACGTTATGGAGGGGAAATCTGGGTAGAATCGACTTTAGGTAAAGGCTCTACATTCTATTTCACTATACCTATTAATGCTTTCTCGCCACAGACAAATGCTGGAATGAAACGATAGATATTTTCAACCTACTATGGAAGATAGTTTAATTACTAACTGACGTTACGCAGTACAACGAGAAATCAATGATTTTAATAATCGATAAAATACAGAACAATGTTCCCTTTAACCCTTCCCCTTTAACTTTTTCCCAGCCTTGACAGATTAATTAGTGCGTAACATCAGTTACTAAAGATTTCACTTATCAATGAGTAGAAGACCATTTCATCCCGATCAAAGATACATGAGAGATAGGGAAATAGGGAGATAGGGTTTTTTTAGGTATACTAAATCATTGACACTTCTCTACCTGAAGGAAGGAGTCTTCTCGCTCACACAGGATAAAATTAAACCTAATTAAATTAAGCGATATCGATTATTATATTGTGACGTAATTTGCATGATTAACGTTCTTGTTGCTGACGATCAAAATCTGATTCATAGATTGGTAGAAGGATATTTGAAACCTGAAAATGAAATTAAGATAGTCGGTTTTGCTGAAAATGGTCAGGAAGCGATTGAGAAAACTGCTAATCTACAGCCTGATATAGTGTTAATGGACGTTGAGATGCCTAAGATAGATGGTTTAGCAGCCACAAAAATTATCACTGAAAAATTTCTGACGACTAAGGTTTTAATTTTAACTGTTCATGATAACGAACATCATTTGAGTCAAGCATTAAAAAATGGAGCTAAGGGATATTTGCTCAAAACGACTACGGCTCAAGAACTTAAAAATGCAATTTTCAACGTTAACCAAGGCTATTTTCAACTCAGTATAGAGTTAACTGAAAAATATCTCCAAAAAATTATTAGATCCAACCCAGATTCTAATTCTCTTTTCGAGATAGGTAAAAAAGTTAATTATTTATATAAATCATATAAAAAGCTAGGGCATAAACTGGAAAACATTCAGATTAATGATGATGATCTTGAGGAAAAAATTATACAAAAAGTAGATCAATTATTACAGAAGGAAATGACATTAATAGGCGAACACGATTCCAATTTGCAGTATAAAGTTGATCGCATGAAACATAATCAAGAGCGATTAGAGCAAAGTGTTCAATACTTATTTACAATTCAATTAGCTAGTATTCTGGTTTTATTAGGAATAATTATCTTCGTTGCTTTTTCCAAATTAATATAAGTGATAATTAAGTAGTAAAACTATCCTCTAAACGATCTAGAATCAAATCATCTGGAGAAGAATTGCGCCACAACTGCTCTAAACCACTAGCAGGCATAGTAAGATATAAAATATCTTGGGGCTGAAGCCGAGTTTCTAGTAACTGCCAGCCGTGTAGAGTTTGATTGTGTCTCTCGATATAGAGAGGAACGAAATCTGCCTTGATAGCTGCTTTCTGAACAGAATGACCACAAAAAGGATGCTTAGGAGTAATCATGGTTGCCAATGCGACCCACAATAAATCCTGAGTCATACCATTTCCCAAAATACGACCACCCAAGGCAGCAGCAACGAAAGAATGAGTTGCTAATTCCACTGGAGATAAAACTCGATCAAACTCAAATACTTCTTGCATTGATTGAGCAAATTGGGGATCGCTACTACGAACTATCGTTTTTAAGTAGGGTGACAAAGCCTTGGCAGTTAAGGTGATTTCTAGATTAGCTGTATCTTGACTAGTAACGGCAATTAAACTTGCAGCTCGTTTAATATTTACCGCTTTGAGGGTAGAAGACATACTAGCATCTTCAACAATAATAGGAATTCCCCGAGAACGGGTAGAGTGCAAAAATCGATTATTGGGATCGGATTCAATAACTACTACTTCGTAGCCCTGAGAATGCAACTGTCGAGCTATTTGCATCCCAACACCACCCAAACCACAAACTACATGATGATTCTGTCTGGGTATTCTAGCCGCGTCTATTGTTTGCCGAAAGCGACTACCTAGTACAAAGTCATTGATTAGTGCATAACAAATACCGATAACCCCTGCGCCAACGATCATCATTACAGCAGTAAATATCTTTATCTGATCGGGAGCTGCCTCTGCTACCTCCTCTTTTCCGCCTGCACCAGTAATCATACCCACGGAAAAATAAAGTGCATCGGCGATCGAAGTCTGGAGATTAATACTGACATAAATGAGAGTTGCCAGACTGATGACCCCTAATAAAGCCAGACTGACTAAAGTTACAGGACGAGCATATCGCTGATAACGCGGAATATTGTAAATCGCTTTCAGTAATTTCTGTCGCCAAGAATGACGCTTAGTATAAACCTTCGGTTTAGTTCCGACAATGAGGCGGTCTCCAAGTTGTAAACAACTGTGTTGCACAATTGCTGAAACCAGATCAATTTCACCCGTAGCTGGCAGATAGTAAATTAACATTCGGTTGGGATCGTCCCATAATTCCTTAAGACGCATGCCCATCCAGGGATGCTCAGAATCGATAACTTCTTCCTGTATTGGCCAAGTACGATTAAATAGTTCTAATTGCCCGATCGCTTTATTACCCAAAGCTGCAAAGGTAAACAGTGGCGCTGAAAGAGCTGCCACGCTCATGGAAAAGTGATCGGGTAATGTGAGATCTAGACGTTCACCTAGGGTTCGATTAAGCAAACGGTTAATAATTCTAATTCGTGGATTTAAGATTCTTGCTTGAGTCAAAATAGCTAGGTTTAGAGCATCATCATCATGAACTAAAACTAAGGTTTTAGCACGTCTAATTCCGGCTTGAATTAATGTTGTATTTGCTCGTGGATCGCCTATTATGATTTGTTCACTGGCTGGCAGATTATTTAAGGGACAGTGACTAATTCCTACTACCTCTGCTCCCTGTTGTTTCAGTAAGCTATAAATTTTTGCCCCAGTGCGTCCTAAGCCACAAACAATAATTTTGGATTGCATAAAACTTTCATCGGGGTTTTAAAAGACATCAGCCATAGAATATTTATCATGACGTAATGGATATAGTATTTGCTGTATAAAAGCATACTAGTTTTTAAGTATTTTTTGTTGTAACTAAAATATTTCAAGATCCAGGATATTTTGTCTGGTCACTATGGCATCAAAAAATATTTGTGTATTTAGATACTAAAATCTTTTTGTTGTCAATATTTATTTGCCATAATTAGCCAGATTCGTTACCTTTATTTACAGAACGGTAAATAGACTTTTGATTATTAATCATTTAGTTGGACATAGCTAGAAAAATTATGGGACTCATCAAAGGTGTAACTCTCAAAGCTATTGAATCTATTCAGGGAGGGATGGCAGAATTTTATACGCCTCAATCCAGTGATGAAACTATGTTAGTCAAGGTACCAGCTCACTCTGTAGACGATCTATTTGTTCACAAACATCAGACCGATCAACTATTGATAGTTAGGGGAAGTTTTGTTTTAGTAGTTTTATATGATAGAAAATATCAATATATTCCTCTGAGCGAGAAAGTACCTCAAGTTGCAACTATTCCGCCAGGAGTTTTACACGGTTCAATCAATTTTGATGACCAAGATTGTTTGCTAGTCAATGCTGTCTTGCGTCATGGCGAACCTCATCCCAGAGATTATCAGCCAGTAGGTAAACCTTTCCCCTATGACCTGGAAAAAGCCAAATTAAGTTTGAAAAATCTGGAAGAAAAAGCAGCAGCGATCGCAATTAAATAAATTATTTGATTAATCTATTGTTTTTATCCCCAAGCTATAAAACCTTGGCTAAACTGTTCCAAAGATAGTAGCTGTATTCTTTGGTCTTTTCGTGCTAGGTTGCGATCGCCTTCTAGATTGTAACCCCAGTCAGCTAAAAACAAGTTAACCAACTCTAAGTCAGTCTGTTGGGCAACCTGCTGTAAAGCTTTAATGCGATCTTCAACAAAGAAAATACTCAGATCTGCTCCTATTTTTTGATGTTTATCTCTAATAATTCTTAGAGTTTCATATTTAGACCGTTTACTTTCCTTGCCAATAATTTGAGCTATGGGTAAATCGATTCCTTGTTGTTGCAGTAGTTGTCTGACAAAACGACCTTCTTTAGTGGTGACGATATATATTTCTACTACAGAATTAATAATTTGTTGTAGCCGTTCAATTACACCAGGATAAAAACGATGCAAGCTTAACCATTCATCCAAATCATTATTGATCCAGCTATCTCTAACTCCATCAAGCTTCTGGACTACAAAAGACTTATCTAAACCTTCCGATTCCAATATCTGGAAAGCGATCGCCTTCCAAGCGTTTAAGATTTCAGTTTCAGTAATCCCTAAAATCAATGCCCTCAGCAATATAGGCATTTCCCAGCCCGTCTCAATTACCGGACGCAATCGATAAAAAATTGGCGCCAGGCGATCATCAATCTGTTCTTGTTGCCATATTTGTTGATAAGCTCTTTTGGTACTGGCAAAATACTCAATCAAGCCATCACAAATTACACCATCAAAGTCTAATGCCAAAATATTAGGCGATGTTAAATTCATAAATAATTAAGAGGATTTTTCAAAAAAGCTCTAAGCTCTAAGCCTTTAGCTCTAAGCTTTAAAATTTATCTCGTAGCGAAGCCATGCCGAAGGCTTATACCGCTTGATGTTACATTGTGCCCTTGTCCTAAAGGATATATCGAAGTGTATCCCCTTAGGGACACTTTCAGATATGGTACAGGATTTAAGTAAATAAATAGCTTATAGCTGCGGCTTTGCCGCTTTATTGGAATTGAATTTGAGGATAAGTTAGTTTAAATCCAGCATCTTTTAGTTTTTGGTTAGAAAGTATCATATTATAGGGGCGAGTTGAAGCTTGAGAGCTATCCCATGTAATCGGAGATAAATTATGAACTTGAAATAAATTCTGGAAAAATTCTTTGGTAGTTAGAACTTGATCGCTATTCAGATTGTAAATTCCTTGTAGCTGCTGCTCTCGGGCAAAAGCGATCGCCTGTACAATATCATCTAAATTAACCCAGTTGGTATAATCTGCTCCTGTTCCTGGTTGGGTTGTTCCAGCTCTACGCTTAAATATTTTAATTAGCTCTCTTCCTCTGCCATAAATACCTGATAAGCGAAAAACACAGGTCTTAAATTCTGACTCTGGAACCGACAATAAAACCTGCTCAGTCTGATACATAATTTTGCTACCCTCAGTAATGGGGTTGACCGAAGTGGTTTCATCAATTACTGCTCCACTTTTATTGCCTAAAATGCCATAACTACTAGTGTATATCAGCTGTTGAACACTATTAGTAGCACGAATAGCACTCACAACATTTTGAGCAGTTTCCAGATATGCTCGGCGATAAGCTTCTGGAGTGCGTTGTTTGGCTCCAACGCTTAGAAGTACTAGATCGCGGTCTGCCAGCACCTGTTTTAAACCAACGAGATCGTTTCCGCTTAATATAGCAACTTCAGAAGCGATCGCCTTGAGCTGTTCTTTTTTATCTGGACTAGTTGTCGTAACGGTGACATCATCACCTGCTTCGTGCCACAAACGAGCAACTGCGCTGCCAACATATCCACAGCCAATAATTGTAATTTTCATTGTTTGTTTGGAGTTATTATAATCATCTTAAGATTGATATGATTTATCAATAATCCAGTCTTCTTGAGCAGACTTGAATTCAGCTTTAGTAATCACATTTTGTTCCAATAACCATTTGAGTCGCTCTGTTTGTTGGGTAAGGTCGTGATTATGATTAATATAAAAGTATTTATCTCTTAAGTATTTTTTGCGATGTAACCAAAGCTGATTCAAAAATACCTCTAATGTTCGTCGATTTGGTCGATCTTTGAGAAAAATAACTTTTCTACGGTCGAAAGTTTCTACTATAATATAGTTTTGTTTCTTAATTTGGTAGAAAGTAGCCAATAACGTTGCCGCGATCATCGGAATGAAAACATAGTCGCATCTTTGATTGACTAGCAGGCAATGAAAAAAAACACCAACAGCAAAGCTAGCTGCTGATATTGCGAGAAAAAGCAATTGAGGATTTCTACGAGAGTGAATTTGTACCTCTCCTCTGAGGTTTTCGTAGGAGATATGATTTTCATGTTCGCCCTCAGGATCTTTGAGATAAAGTTTGATCTTATTAGGTAATAGAAAAAAACTTCTTTTTTCCAATAATGTCCTTTGATGTAATTCCATTAGATGTACTCCTCGTTTATCAACTAAATTTAACAGTAGATCAACACAAAAAATTAAATTTAATTATTACTTAAAACCATAATTTCCAGATAAACATCATTAAATTATAGATTTGAATCTATTTCATCTTAATTAGGCAACTAATTAAATCAATATTTAAAAACATGAAAATCATTGCCTACTTATATAGTGATCCTTTATTAGAAGTAGCCCCAAATCAGGAAATATGGGGCTTAGAAATAAACCAGGTTTATCAAGATTTTGGTAAGCATGAACAGTTGGAACAATTGATTGCAGACTGCCAACAAGACAAGCCCGATTTTTTATTAATTCGTCGTTTAGATGAATTGGGTAAAAATATTAGTATAATTAGCGATCGCCTTGCTCAACTAGAGTCTTTAGGAATTAAAATTATCGCCACAGAACAAGATTACAATTCTTTTCAATGGGAGCAAGCTAGTAACTTCGATTTTACTTATAATAACGATCTTAAGCTTAATTTAAGCAGATTACTGCAGCAAATACAAGTCAGTAGTCAGAGTATTCGTTTGAAACAAGGACATGCTCGCAATCGTCTCAAGATCCTTCCCCCCCCAGGAAAAGCTCCTTATGGATATCGAAGGGGTCAGGATAAATATATCATTGATAAAAGTACTGCTCCTGTGGTCAAAGACTTTTTTGAAAGATTTTTATTGTTTGGTTCTTTACGAGGTGCAGTCAGATATTTAGAGAAACGATATGGGAAAAAAATCTCTCCTTCTACTGGTCGTAATTGGTTAATTAATCCTGTATATCGAGGAGATTTAAAGTACAAAAATAAAGACTTAATTTCTAATACCCACACACCGATTATTAACCGAGAAGAAGCAGCACAAATAGATCGTCTGTTACGACGCAATAGTCTTCTACCACCGAGAACGGCTAGTGCTCCACGCTCTCTAGCAGGTTTAGTTATTTGTCAACAATGCCAGTTAACTATGAATATTACTCGTGTAACCAGATATAAAAAGAATACTGAATATTTATACTTGCGTTGTCATAGTTGTCCTCAAAATCCTAAATGCAAAGCAATTGCTTACCCTGAAGTTTTAACCCAGACTATTGAAAAGATCTGTGCAGAGCTTCCTCTAGCTGTTGCTCAACTAAATTTACCTGATAAAACTGCTCTTGAAGGTGCATTAAAAACCAAAGTAAAACAGAAACAGGACATTATTAATCAGCTACCAACACTACTTAAAACTGGAATTTTAGACCAAGAAACCGCCGCTATTCGTAACTATAAATTGCGCACTGAAATATCCCAATTAGAAAAAAAAATTGCTCAACTTCCTCCTGGTAATTTACAAGCGATCGCCAAGGATGTTTCTCTACCGCAATTTTGGTTGGATTTATCAGAATCAGAAAGACGTTTTTATTTTCGGGAATTTATTAAACAAGTTGAGATTATTCGTGAAAATTCTCAATTGTGGAAGTTGAATTTAAGGTTCATTTTTTAAACCTTGTCGACTTAAAAGAATATATAATTAGAAATTAGTCACGATCATTAACTTTCACCAACAAGCTGAAAGTTAGATAATACAAAAAGTAATGTTGCCTTGTTTATATCTTTGATTGTATTACCCCGCTCCGAAGGCAGCTATATTACTTGCTACTTCCTACTTGTTACTTGTGAACCCTTCTGGTTCTAACTTGTAAAATCATTTAATATCGCAGCTATATGCCCTTTTAATATCAAGTACGGATAATTAATTGAAATAAACAGGCTTATTGCAGACCTAAAAAACTTATTACTTGTTACTTATTACTTGACCTCATTCTTAATTTAAGTATTCAACCGAACTTGATATAACACAGACTTGCTTGGTCTAATTTAACACTCTACTAGTTGACTTTTCTTCTCATTAAATGTATTCTCAATAATCGCCGTATTAATTAAATTTCTTAATTGCGATCAAAATAGAATGAAATCAGTAGAATTATTTTTAGCACTTGGTTTAGCTACTGCCATAGGTGTGACAGGAACAGTATCAGTCAATGCTAATGGCTACGAAGTTGCGAGCGACGAACCAGTAGATGCCAATTCTTATCTGCTCGCAGAAGGTGGTGAAGGTGGTGAAGGCGGCGAAGGTGGCGAAGGCGGAGCAGGCGGCACCAGTAGCGAAGGTGGCGAAGGCGGCGAAACTCTAAGCCCTGGAGAACAAGCTAATGCCGACTTTTTGGACAAAATAAGTAGCTCAGAACTTTTGAGCGAACTCCAGCAAGGTGGATATGTAATCTATTTCCGGCATGCTCAGACCGAAAAGGATTATGCAGATCAAGTTACCGCAGATGTCAACAATTGCTCCACTCAACGAGTACTTAGTGAAGAAGGTTGGGAACAAGCAAATATGATTGGGGATGCTTTTGAAGCAGCGGAAATACCTATCGGCAAAGTCACTACCAGCGAATATTGTCGTGCTTGGAAAACTGCTGGTTTAGCCTTTGGTCAATATGAGAAAGATCCTGCTCTCAACTTTCTTCCGTTTGAAGACTATACCGATGAGCAGGTAGAGCAAATGAAAACCAGCGTTACACCTCTATTAACTGCTGTTCCTGAAAGTGGTACTAACGACATCATTGTTGGTCATGATGACATTTTTGAGTCGGCTACTGGAATCTATCCCGCTCCGCAAGGAATGGCTTATGTAGTTAAACCTGATGGTAACGGTGGTTTTGAACTCATCGCCAATATGCTGCCTGAGGAATGGGCTGAACTTTAATGTTCAAAATAGTAGATGTGGGTCAAACATACTTTCAAAAATAAGTTGTAAAATTATAGCCTAGCTTTTGTTTGAAGTATTGGTAACAGCGATCGCTAGTAGAGACTTAGAACCAGCTAAAAAAGTTTTTTTTTAGATCTTATCCTCTCTATGAGCAAATATAAGGTTTTAGACCTTAATTTTGAACAGAATGACGAGGGTCGAGAGCACCAAACCTATATAGGCTTGATGCTACTTAGGAAGGAGAAATTGTCAAAGTAGCTTTTCGTTTTCGCGATAGCTTTGATTAACGCTAAGAGCAAGCTATGTATTGCTTAAGAGCCAGATTTATTATCGATTTCGTAATTTTATTGGTGTGTGAGGAATATTATGAATAGTATTGTAGGCAAAACTGCCCCAATTTTTTTGGCTGCGCTAGCAACGGGTGTTTATAGCAACTCAGTTCAGGCTCAAGTAGAACCCAATGAGCTTATGAATCAAGTTGAGCAGTACGGACAGGAAGGACAGGGTAAAAGTATTGGTCAAGTAACTAATGTCAATCAACTGCGAGATGTATCCCCCACAGACTGGGCTTATGAAGCCCTAAGAAGTTTAGTAGATCGTTACGGTTGTATTGCCGGATTTCCTAACCAGACTTATCGCGGCAGTCAGGCTCTAACCCGCTATGAATTTGCTGCGGGCTTAAACTCTTGTTTAAATCAAATTGAGCGTCTAATTGCTTCTTCAGAAGCTGTGAGTCAAGAGGATTTGGATACTATTAATCGTTTGACCCAAGAGTTTGAGGCAGAATTAGCTACTTTAGGGGGCAGAGTAGATGAGCTTGAAAGCCGTACTGCTCTCTTGGAAGACACCCAATTTTCTACTACTACTAAGTTAGCTGGGGAAGTTATTTTTGGACTTGCTAGCGTTGTTGCCGGTTCCAATGATGATGGTATCGATGGCAATGATGATGATATTGATCGAGTACCCGTATTTGGTAATCGTACTCGTTTAGAATTAGAAACCAGTTTTTCCGGGGAAGATTTACTGTTTACTCGTCTTTCTACGGGTAACTTCCCTTCGTTTGCTGATGAAACAGGTACTTTCCAAGGAGATTTAGCCTTTGCAGAACCTGCTGATAACGATCTAGGGTTAGAAGTTTTATTCTACGATCGCCCAATTGGGGAGAATACCAACGTCATTATTGGTGCAGCAGGATTGGCAGCTGATGATATTGCCAATACTGTCAGTGTTCTAGATGGCGATGGTGGTTCGGGGGCAGTTTCTGCTTTTGGTACTCGTGCTCCTATTTATTTTCCACCAGGAGAAACAGGAGTGGGTGTAATTCATAATTTTGGCGAAAAATTAGAGTTTAGTGCCGGTTATTTAGCTGGCGAAGCCAGCGATCCGAGTGATGATAGTGGCTTGTTTGATGGTTCCTATAGTGCCCTCGGTCAACTTCTGTTTACTCCTTTTGAAAAGTTGAATGTGGCTCTAACCTATGTTCATGCTCAAGATCAAAGTGATACTGGAGTTGGTAGTGATTTAGCAAATATTCAATCTCTAACCGCAGCAGGTGAAGATGCCGATCCTCTCGATCCAGAAGTTTTTGACGCTGGAATCCCTACTGCCAGTAATTCTTATGGGGCACAGTTCTCTTTTGCCCTGAGCGATCGCATTATCATTGGTGGCTGGGGTGGTCTAAGTAAGGTTAGGACTCTGGAAAACTTTGTATCGGATGGACAGAATGTTGGGCGAGGTTCTCAAGACATTTGGAACTGGGCTGCTACTTTGGCATTTCCCGATTTAGGTAAAGAGGGAAGTTTGGCTGGTATTATTGTCGGGATGGAACCTTGGGTAGCCAAATCTAGTATTGATGTTCAAGGATTTGATGATGATGAGGAAACCTCCTTACACGCAGAAGCCTTTTATCAATATCAATTTAATGACAATATTGCCATTACCCCTGGGGTAGTTTACATTAATAACCCTGACAACAATGAAGATAACGATGATTTGGTCATCACTACTATTCGTACTACCTTTAGCTTTTAGGAAAGAAACTAAATATATTTGACCATATATTTGACCCACTTTGGTCTGAAACTTTTGATTAGTTTCTGATGATGCAAGGTGGGATTTTTCTTAGATTAGTTGTCCACGAAGATATTGTTAATCTATCTTTAGATAAATGTAATGTAAGTTTAAAATAAATTAAGCTTATAACTAGGCTAAGATTATATCTACTAAGCTTCAGACTACTAGAGTAAACTTTAGCTTGTGTACATTTTGCTGAGGTTGCTTCTACCAGAAATATTGGTTTAATTATCAATTTTGCTAAAGTCGATCTCATCAAGATGTTTAACTTCAACTTTAGCTATTTTTCATTTTTGAGTTTTTATTTTGGGAATTGATTCTGGGTTCCGCACTTCAGGGGGCTGGTTGAGAGTAATAATCGCACCAGTACGACTTGTTTCTAAAGTAGTATCGAACAAGATGTCGTTTACTTGAACTGCTAACATCTCTTCAATTAAATCTTTTAGTTTAGATTCAATAACATCATTAATAGCTGAATTTAACTTTTTCACCTTCTGATTTTTCGGTTCGATATCAGCTAAAGTTTTTTCGACAGCTGTTAGAGCATTTTCAATTACAATTGCTAGCTGATTACCAAAAAGCTGGCAGGTTACTTTCCCTGGTGAGTGTTCTAGTTCTTGTCGATATAATTTTTGAACTTTTTGAGAAAGTTCACGCTCAATTTGTCCACTAGTTGGTAAATTTTGATTCATTGTCTTAATGTTTTACAGATCATCTAGATTTCTTACATAATTTCTTTGATCGATACTTCGGGCAGCTTTTGGACGACAACGAAAAATAAGGGTTTGACATATCCCAATTAATTTTATCTATGACGGAAAATCCAGGCTTTCAAGCTCTAGATGAAAAAGTGTCCGAACCATTTTTTATAAAAGAATAACTATGAAAGCATAAAAGGTGGTTTTCAGTGACAAATATGCCGGATAAATAGACTCAAATGAAGATGGAGAATTAACAGATTATCAAAAAGTTTTTAGTTTTTAGTTTAAATTAAATACTAAAAACAATTGGGTTTAAGACCCCATAGTCTTACTGTGTCCCCGTTCAGGTATAGTTTAAGACTATATTTGAACGACTAATAACTAATTACTAACGACTAACGACTTTTTTTATTTTTTGATTTTAGAATGAAAGGGTTTCGGCTGAGGATTAAGGATGTCTATTTGTAAATTAAGGGTATCTGACCACTGGCTCAAATAATAGAGTAATCCGTAGATAAACATAATTATGCCCGACATTTCCATCACTTCTTCGACAGTAGCAATCAAAGCATAGGGTAAATATTGTTGTCCTTGTGCTTCTGCCAAATGGCTGCCAATCATTTCCATAATTAATGCACCACCCACGTAGATACAAGCCGCAGTAATAAAATGTTGTTGAGATTTTAGAGGTAGATGACGGCTAAATCTCCAGTAACGCTTGACAAACCATAAGACAAAAACTGTACCAGGAATAACCCACATAGAATGTAGAAACCAAGGTAATTTTAGAGCTTCACTCACTTCTGGAATAATGAGAATTTCGTGGATACTTACTACTTCATCGATCGCCATCAACATGAAAATAAACGATAATAACTTCCAATCAGCAGTATAGCGATCGCCCTGTTGTTTTTTACCAATGGCAATGACACGAAGTAAAATGGCACAAAATCCAATCATAAATGCAGAATACCAAGTAGGGAAATTCAATTCGCGATCAAGATTAAACAGTTTCATCCAGTCGTCTCGATAGTCAAAAACATACTTGCAAATTTGAATTCCCGTACTAACAACTGTAAAAAATATCGCTACAATTACTAAATATTTAACAACTGCACGGGGAGAAATAGAAATCTTGATCTGCATTCGGCTATTTTAGAAATTGAGCTAATCGATCTTAAAGCATTTCCTCTTTTGATTGAGAATCCAATTTGATTGGGAAAGATTTTATTTAAAAATTTCTTTGGTATTCTATTCTGGCTTCATTAAGAACATAGTCATAGGTTGAACGCACCGATGAATCTTGGTTGATTTCATAAATTCCTTCTAAATCGGGATATACAGTTAGATAATCTAAACCAATTTTCTTACCAAAACTAACCGTTGTATCTTCCACTTTATAAAGTACGCTATCTATTATCGGGTCGACTATAAACCTGTTAACCCCTAAACTGAACAATTCAGATTGACTTTTGTTACTTACATCTTGAGCAAAAGCGACGAATTGACCACTCAATAAGTTTAAAATTTCTCCCTGATCGAGAGAAGGAATACTAGTTAATTCTACTGCCGAAGAATTAATTAAGTCACGATTCCCTCCTGTTTCTAGTGATAATTGATTAAAACATTGAGTTAATCGATTTAATTCTGCTTGAGTATAATATTTTTTGTTTTCAACTATCGGTTCATTAATCGGACGAATATTACAACTAAAGTTGTCCTGCGCTAAGTTAGGTAATATTTCTGCGGTTTCTCCATTGACCGCCAAATTGATGCGGACAGTTCGACTATTATTGATTGCTGAGATGGGATCGTCAATTTCGTTAGAATTAGATTCTACAGTACGAAAATTATTCAATTCTTGCTCATCAAGATCCTCAACTTCAGTTCTTAAAACAATGTCAAGGGCGGGATTGAATACACCTGCCTCCGGAGTAAAGACTATAGTATTTTCTCGATTACGCGCTAGATTAAATCTACTACTAAACAAGTCTACATCGGCACGAGTAAGCATCAAAGTACCCTGAGGAATAATGTTATCAGGTTTGTCGACCGTTCCATTGAGAGTTAAATTACCATTGAGTTTAAATTGGTAGAGAGGAGCTTGCTCAAAGTCAAAATCTTTTAAATTGACCTTAAAGTTATTCAAGGTAGTTACAAAAGATGAATTAGATGTACTCGCTTTGGGCGTGGTAGGCTGAGCTTTAGTCAGTGCTTTGGCTCTAGAAGATATATTGGTAGTTTTGTTTTTAGCAATTTGGACGGAATCTTCAGTGGGGGTAGTTTCAGTTTTAGGGATCGATACTCTGCCATTTTCTAAGCTTACTTCCCCGCCAATAAAGGGTTCCATTGCTGCTCCAGTGACGTTAACTTTTCCTGCTATTCCACCTTTATAGAGTTGATCGATATTAATCTGACCTTCAGAGATATCTACAGTCAAAGGATTATCTAAGTTTTGGACTGCGGTGAGGAGGGGCAATTTACCAGCAACAGATAAGTCTTTTTGAGCAAAGGTAGCATCTAAAGCTTCAACATTAACAATTTGGTTGTTGAGGGTGATTTTGCCCGTGCCAACAAATGGTTCTGTGAAAAAGGGCGTTTCCACGCTGATGGCAGCATCTTCCAGATTCACAACCCCGTTGGCAGCTAAATCGTAGATTACTCCTTCTCTGGCTAAATCTAAACGGGCACTAGCTTGTAATTGAGCATCCCCTTCGCCATTAATCCAGTTTAAATAATTTTGACTTAAGGCACTCAAGAAAACAAAGGCTTCTTTTTCTAAATTGACCTTGGCATTCAGGCGATCGCTTTTACCGGGGATTATGGGATAGGGAACGGTAGCATCTACCTTAATTGCCTCAGGAGCAGTAGTGTTAAATGCTAATTGACTGCCGTCATAGTCAAATTTTCCCGCAATTTTAGCAGGTAAGATATTGCCGTTAAATGCTCCATTAGAAAATGCTACTTTTCCTGCCAATTTCGGCTCAGTTGGTGTTCCTTTAATTGTACCGATCGCGTTTATTTCTCCTGCCAGATCCACAGGAATATCGACAAAATTACCAATATTATCAACAGTCAAGTTGGCGATCGCAAACTTAAGATCTTCTTGTTCGGGAGATAGTTTGCCCTCTAAGGATAAAACTGCTTCTTGAACCTGTAACTCAGCTTTTTCTAGATCTACCGTTGTTCCCTGAAGCTCTCCGGCAATCGACAGTTTGGGCAGAGCAATAAACTGTGCTTCTTCTTTCACTAGACCCAAAGGCTCAACAATATCGGGATAAGCAGGTTCAGGTTGCCATTGCCAGTTTTTGCCTTCTACTTTAAAGTCTGCTTCTGGTGTTTGGATTGTTCCCCCTAAAAGGATTTCTCCTACATACTTACCCCGAATGTCTAATTCTGTAGGAACACCACCAGTTTCTCT
This sequence comes from Pleurocapsa sp. PCC 7319, assembly GCF_000332195.1. NCBI lineage: Bacteria > Bacillati > Cyanobacteriota > Cyanophyceae > Pleurocapsales > Pleurocapsaceae > Pleurocapsa > Pleurocapsa sp. PCC 7319. Next base: position 984,772 of record NZ_KB235922.1, on the reverse strand, counting down.
AGCTGCTGCCTTAGCCTGAATTTGGCGATTGACTTGACGCAACTTATTGAGTTTTCGGGCGATCGATTGGTCTACGGTGTCTTTTTCTGGTGCTGGCTTAATGGCAGCAGGTTCAGCATAATCGGGAATATTAAATAAATCAGTAACGTCTTCGACTGTAAACCAACGTAAAGTAGTTAATACATCTTGAATATAAGCTTCAGGAATAGCTAATTTGCCGTCTATTGCTCCTGATTGAAGATCTAATGCTGCATTAAGCTGATATTTACTATTTTTCAAGTCTAGAGAAGAGCTGGTAATCTCAGCAATGTTGTCTGCTGGATCGTAGTTAAAACTGGCGTCAAGCTGATTAGCTTCGATGTAGCCCACTCCTGGGTTAGCAATATTAATATCTCCTTCGGCTGCTAGAGTATAAAGGTTGAGATCGACATTACCTGTGGTTTTTCCTTTCAATGCGCCTTCAATTCCTGCTGTTTTAGCGGGGGCAAGATTAAGTAATGCCAGAGGAAAATTCTGAATATCCAAGGAAAAAAGATCGCCAGTGCGATCGCCTGTGGCAATTACTGGCTGTTCAGTGTCTTCTCCCTGACGTAATTCGAGATTAGTGGGTAGATAGGGAAGTTGACAATTGCTATCAGTGCAAGGAACGGCACGAGCGGCAATGACATCCTGTTCTCCCTTAAGATTGAGGGCGATTTCCTCTCCTGGCTGAATGTTAACTTTTCCCGTCATTATCGGGTCAAAGGCAATATCATTGTAAGCAAAATCTAGCAGACGTAAATCTCCAGTTAAATTTACGTTGCCTGGTTCATTGGGTTCAGTAAGTAACTGTTTTCCCTGAAATTGACCATCAAAAGCTGCTTGACCCGAGATATTGACGCTTTCGGCAATTAATTGGTTATCCTGAGTGGAAGCAGCAATAACTTGGTCTATAGGTAAGCGATCAAAGTCCAGGTTGGCAGCAACATCGAGATTAGTATCGGTAACATCTAAGTTACTGGTAATGTCTGCAAGGGTTAAATCACCTTGAGCATTGACATTTTGCGCACCAGAATTGACTGTAAATTGATTAATCGCAATAGGAATATTAACTTCGTTATTAATTAACGGATTGATATCCCCGGTTAAATCTGCTTGAGCATTAATATCATCTAGTTCTACTGAGGCTAAGTTACTAGGGGCAAATTGATCCAAGAGTAACTGGGAACTAACATTGTTAGCGTCCACGTTAGCCTGCCATTGATTATTATTAAGATTGGCGATCGCTTGAACATTTCCCTCGGCAACTTCTAAATCGGCATCTACCCTAGCTTCTACAGTACTTAAATTGGGATTTTCTACGAAGCTCAACAGTTGTTTCAATTCTCCAGAGGCAGTTACCTGGCTAGATTGAACACTCGCAGGAATAGGTAAATCGGGGAGAACGCGATTTAAGTTAATTTGGCTAGTATTAGCACTTGCCTGAACTCGACCAGAATTGAGCCGACTACTAACGGCTACAGCTTCTCCATCGACATTCAAATCTAGGTTGGCATTAGCGTCAATGCTATTAAAGTCAGGATTATCTTTCAATGCCAGTATTTGTTTTAATTTTCCTGAAGCATTAATTTCTCCTGATTGCAAAGATGTCGCTACAGGCAAGCTAGTGACAAAATTATCTAGCTGAATATTATTGGTAACTGCTTTTGCTTGGAGATTACCAGAGTTTAGCTGACTATCAAGGATAACATTTCCCCCATCAACACTTAAGTTTAAGTCAGCAGTACCTTGAATTTGATTTAAATCGAGTTGATCTAACCTGCCATTAAATTTAGCTTGAGCAGTATTAACAGCAACAGGTCGATTTAAATTTAAGTTAGGGTTATTAAATTGCTTGAGAAAAGGAGTGAGGTTAAGAGAATTAGCATCTAAGTTGGCTTGCCACTGTTGATTATCCAAATTAGCTTCTGCTTCGAGATCGGCTTGACCATCACCATAAGTAATTTCGGTATCTCGCAGAAATAAGTTGTTGTTCATGAACACAACTTCTCCTGAACCAGCAATATCTTCTTGATTATTAGTACTTGTTTCCGGTATATTCCAATTAACTAGAGCTTCGGGGTTTTCTACTGTACCGTCAATTTTCCCCTCTGCCTGAAAATTACCTACTGCCACATTTTGCGGTAACTGATAATAGGGTGAAACTAGTTTTTGAGTAGGTAAATTTGCCTGAAAACTAAAATCTAGGGGCATTTGATTGATATTTATCCCCTGCTTACTATTTAAAGCCTGTTGTAAATTAGTGTCTATGCTGCCTTCAGCAGTAACCTCTCCCCCCGCCAGGGGAATAATCTGTACATTCTCCAGCACAACCCGATTTAAATCAGCCTTAAACTTAGCGTCGATCTCTTTAAAGGTCGTTTTATCAATGATTACCGTCCGAGTATTATTAATCCTGCCTATTAATTGTGGCTCTTTGATGGCACCTTGTAACTGAACCTGAGCTTCTACCACTCCCTTCACGGGCACGGGTAATTGCTGAATTATATTTTTTGGTAAACTGCTCAAGGCAAATGGCAGTATATCCAAGTCTAAATCGTAGCCACTGTCTAAATTAACTTGACCGTCTACCCGAGCAGTAATATCTCCTAAACTTGCTTGAGTTTCTTTAACTTCTGCATTGCGACCACTAAAACTTAATTTAGATTTTGCTGTTACGGCAGAATTTAAATCGGTTGCTTCTCCTGTAACGTTTTGCAGATTAACTATTCCTTTGATATTGGCGGCAGTAATTTCTTCAAAAGAGGGAATATTAATGTCTAAATCGGCATTAAGTTGACCACTATCGAGATTGACAGGAGAGTTAGGCAATAGGGTGGCCACATCAGTTAAAGCTAAATCTTTAACCAGCAGCTTGGTATCTGTCGTACCAGTTTGTAGCTTGGTTTCTCCCTGTATCGTTGCCTTTGCCTGTTCGATAGCAGCATCTAAATCATAATCAAGGAACTCTTCTTTTTGATTAAATCTTCCACTACCGTCTACTTTGACTTGAAGCGGATTTTGTTCATAGGGTACGGCAGTGATATCGGCTTGTTCAATATCTAAATTGACATCAAAATAAATAAGAGGATCTTTTTTTTCTTTATTGGGGTCACTCTGTAAAAAATCGAGGTTAACCCATTCTCCATCCTTTTCCTGTTCTAAATAAACGTCCGGTTGAATTAAGGTGACATCTAAAGGTAAAGTACGTCGAAATAAAACCGGAATCAAATTAAACCCAACTTTTAATCCTTCTACTATTACTTTGTCGGTGTCGGTATCAGTAGGATGAATAACCGTTTTACCAAACTCAATTCCACTCAAGGAAAAGCTTTGTACCTCTCCTAAATCTAGAGGACGTTCAATAAATTTACCTATCTGATCTTCGAGAAATGGCGGTAGCTTCTTTCTAACTAGTACTTGTACTCCCCAATAACCCAAACTACCAAAAGTGGCGATCGCAATTGCACCTGTTGCCAGTGTTTTAGGGGAAGAAAATACTTTGGTTATTCGTCCCTTCTCAGATTTTAGTTGCTCTGGTTTGGTATTTGGGGCCTTATTCATGAGATAGATAGGTTGTGTAGTTTTGGATTAGCTAAGCTACACCACGGTAGATAAGAATAATTAATATAAAATAGGATCTTAGCCTTATTCACAAATACTAACTTCCCTCTCTGGAAAGAGAAAGGGATCAGTAAAGAAATGAGGAATAAAGAAATTTTAGATAGTTAAGTATTACTCCAAAGTAGAACCTAACTAATATTCGCTCCTACGAAATATTATGTATCTCACGTATTTCCCCAATCGATATTAATTAACATTGGGCTGATTCCCTTTACCATTAACTATTATTGCTTCAGGTAATTTAAGCTATAAACTAACAGCTAACGAAATAAGAATTTTTTCATTGAGAGAGGAGAATTAGAAATATGCGTATGTTACATACTATGTTACGTGTTGGTAACTTAGAAAAATCTCTTGCCTTTTATTGTGATATTTTGGGCATGAAGCTTTTGCGCCAAAAAGACTATCCTGGGGGTGAATTCACCTTGGCTTTTGTTGGTTATGGTGATGAAAAAGATAATACGGTAATTGAACTCACTTATAATTGGGGCGTGGACAAGTACGATCTTGGCTCGGGATACGGACATATTGCCCTAGGAGTTGATGATATTTACGGTACCTGCGATCGCATTAAAGCTCAAGGGGGTAAAGTAAGCAGAGAACCTGGTCCGATGAAACACGGTACTACGGTTATTGCTTTTGTCGAAGATCCCGATGGCTATAAGATCGAATTGATTCAGCTAGGTACCCAAGGCTCGGCACCAAAAGAAGCTGCCGCAACAGCTTAAAAATTATCTGGGCAAAATTAATTTGATTTTGAATGACTCAGAGAAAGTAATAGAAAAAAATTAAAAATAAAAAACGCCTCGTCTTTCAAACTGATGTAAAAAGGGCGTTTTTTTCTTGTTGATAAAATAGAGCTTTTTATTTTTCATTACTCCTAGTTAATTTGTACTTCGGAGTTATATTTTAGACTTGTTATACATTCTCTAAAGGTTAGGACTTCAGTTATACCAAGTACTTAACCAAATGGCGATCGTACTTAAGCTAACTCCAATTACAACTGCCACCGGTAAAATAATGCCCGTTTGAGTCATTTTAACTATGGGAATAGAAATAGCCATCATTCCTGTAGCCAAACTCCAAATAATAGCTGTACTACCAATTTTTGCACCTTGTCCTTCCATTGATTATTTTTTCCTAAACTAAGTTCTCTTTCTTAATTTAGTCATAACTTGACTGAAAAACCTTAGTTTTCACCTAAAATTTCAGAATATTTTTTTGGCTAATAGAAGTAGCAGTATCCTGATGTTGACTAAAGCTAAATTTTTATTTATAAATCAATCCTTAAATTAGCAGCATTACTTATCATACCGCTCATAAGCAGCCACGATTTTCTGTACTAGAGGATGACGAACTACATCAGCTTGAGTTAATTCACAAAAAGCAATTCCATCGACATTACGCAATATTTTTCTTGAGACAACCAAGCCTGAATCTTGATAAACAGGTAAATCAGTTTGGGTAATGTCTCCCGTCACCACCATTTTAGAACCAAATCCTAAACGGGTTAATACCATTTTTAACTGAGCAGGGGTGGTATTTTGAGCCTCATCTACAATCACAAATGCATTAGATAAGGTTCGTCCTCGCATATATGCCAAAGGAGCGACCTCAATTTTACCTCTTTCCATTAAGTCAGGTATCTTTTCCGCATCGATAAACTCATACAAAGCGTCGTATAGAGGACGTAAAAAAGGATTGACTTTTTCTTGCAAATCTCCAGGCAAAAACCCCAGCTTTTCTCCTGCCTCTACAGCAGGACGAGTCAAGATAATTCTTTCGCATTCATCACTTAGCAAAGCTTGAACAGCTAATACTGCAGCTAAAAAAGTTTTACCCGTCCCGGCAGGACCAATGCCAAAAGTTATATCATGCTTTTGAATGGCTTTAATATATTGTTTTTGTTTAAATGTTTTAGCTCTAATAACCTCCCCTTTTTTTGTTCGAGCTAGAACATTTTTTTGCAGCTCACTATATTCCTCTGTTCTCCCTGTATCGATCGCCTGAAATGCTGTAAGAATATCTGGCTCATATAGAGATTTCCCCACTGACCACAATGGCTTAAGAGTATTAATTGCCGTGGCACAGCGTGTAACGGCTTTATCCTGACCTCTTACTAATAAATCCTGCCCCCGTAGGATCAGCTGCACTCCCGTATGACGAGATAATAGTTTCAGGTTTTGTTCATTTGTTCCCGCTAAAGCGATCGCACTTTCGTTACTGGGCAATTGGATAGTTTGGGACTTTTCTGTCATTCCTGATTTTAGACTTTAGCCTTTCTCTTACAAGTTAGGGTAAGTTAAGGTTTCAAAATTAAAAACTAGATTGAAATTTATTCTTAGTTACAATTATTACTGAATTTTCTTAGTTACAATTATTACTGAATTTTTTGGTGTAACTAAGCTGATTCTGGTTTACGGTAAGAAGTAGGATGGAGAATTAAATCTGCGGTAGAACGTTTTTCTACCATTTCTTCAGTAATAGTACATTTACAGACATCTTTACGAGAAGGAATTTCATACATTACATCCAGCATTAATTCCTCAACAATTCCTCGTAAAGCTCTGGCTCCAGTTTTACGGCGATAAGCTTCTTTTGCCAGTGCTTTGATTGCTCCTTCGGTAAATTCCAGTTCAATGTTATCCATCCCCAGGAGTTTTTGGTACTGCTTGACAATAGCATTGCGCGGTTGAGTTAATATTTGAATTAAAGCTTCTTCATCTAAAGGTTCCAAAGCTGCCGTCACAGGAATTCGACCCACAAATTCAGGAATCATACCAAATTTGACTAGGTCATCCAATTCGAGTTTCTGTAAAATATCAGCAGTACGTTTCTCCTTTGAGGCTGGATTTTCGCCTTTTTGAATAAAGCCGATCGATTTCTTACCTAATCGACGTTCAACTACTTTGTCTAAACCAACAAACGCACCACCACAGATAAAGAGAATATTCTTAGTATCAATTTGAATACAGTCTTGATAAGGATGCTTACGACCCCCTTGGGGCGGTACATTAGCTACTGTTCCCTCTAACATTTTTAATAATGCTTGCTGTACACCTTCTCCAGAAACATCACGAGTGATCGAAGCATTTTCGCTTTTGCGGGCAATTTTGTCGATTTCATCGATGTAAATAATACCTCTTTGAGCTTCATCAACATCTAAATCCGCCACTTGCAATAAGCGTAATAAAATATTCTCAACGTCTTCGCCGACATATCCAGCTTCAGTTAGCGTAGTGGCATCAGCAACGGCAAAAGGTACTTGCAAAACTTTGGCTAGTGTTTGAGCTAATAACGTTTTACCACAACCCGTAGGACCAATTAGTAATACATTCGACTTTTGTAGCTCTACTCGGTCGTCAGTATCATCAAGGTCATTAGCTAAACTTAAGCGCTTATAATGATTATATACACCAACAGAAAGAACTTTTTTGGCTTCTTCTTGTCCGATGACATGTTCATCTAAACAACTTTTAATTTCTATTGGTTTGGGAATATTACCAAAAGAAATACCACCCGTTTTCTTTCTCTTCTTGGGTGGTTTCGCATCGGGGTTACTAGTTACCGCTGACGAAGAGACAACAGCGCCCTCTTCTATCAACTCCTCATCTAGAATTTCGTTACACAGTTCGACACATTCGTCACATATATACACCCCAGGACCAGCGATAAGTTTTCTTACTTGTTCTTGAGATTTTCCGCAAAACGAACATTTTAGATGGGAGTCGTATTTAGACATATATACCTCGTACTAATAGAACTATGTTATGTAGTAGGTGAATCTGTCGCTTCCGACTTGGTGATGACCTTATCAATTAAGCCATATTCCACAGCGTCTTCTGAAGACATATAGAAATCTCTCTCCGTATCGGCAGCTATCTTATCAAATGGTTGACCGGTATGTCCTGCGATCAGTTCATTAAGTCTTTGTTTGATATAAAGAATTTCTTTAGCTTGTATTTCAATATCTGTTGCTTGTCCTTGCGCTCCTCCCAAAGGTTGATGGATCATCATTCGCGAACTGGGCAAGGCCATCCGCTTCCCTTTTGTACCACCAGATAACAAAAAAGCCCCCATACTAGCAGCAATTCCATAACAAATTGTTACAACGTCGGGTTGAATTTGCTGCATAGTATCGTAGATTGCCATTCCTGAATAAACCGAGCCACCAGGAGAATTAACATAAATTTGGATATCTTTTTCGGGGTCTTCTGCCTCTAAATATAACAGCTGAGCGACAATAGAATCGGCAACTTTATCATCAATCGGAGTCCCCAAAAAAATAATTCGCTCTCTTAGAAGACGGGAATAGATATCAAAGGCTCGTTCACCGATACCTGATTGTTCAACCACCATTGGCACAACATTGCCAACAGGTCGGGCAGACCTTATTTCAGGACTACTATTACTAACCAAAAAACCGTAAGGCGAAAGCGATTCCAGCATAGATTTTTGACAAAAATTTATCACTAATTATTATGATCTTGATTAACCTTGCATAACCATGCTTAGTTGAGAGTAGTGTTTCACTCTATTATTATTTATTATGCCTCAACTAACCTCGTAATGCTTTCAATGCGGACTCTGGAGAAAATGTAATTTGCCAATCAGGAATGAAAATTAATCAAGAATAATAGGAGCTTTCTGTTCCACTTCCTTGAAAGCAAGACATTAAATTACTCAGGATCGGTAATCACTTCTACTTCAGCAGTTTCTACCTCTTCTTCAGATTCCTCTTCTTCAGATTCCTCTTCTTCATCAGATAACGAACCTTCAGGAACAAGTTCTACCTGAACCTTGTCACGCAACCAATTGTAGGTATTTTCGCTCAGCAAATCTTCCGTAACCATTTTCTGCAAACGGTCTTCGTCAACTTCTTGCCCAGCTAATTCTGAATGTATCTCCGCTTTCTTGGCATTAATTGCCTCCTCCTCAGGTGATAAACCTTCTTTTTGGGCAATTTCCTTAATAATCAAAGACTTTTGGAGATTGGTTACTGCTTCAGGACGAGCATTATCCCGCAACATCGGTACGTTATCCGAATTAAATAGCTGTCTAACGTCTACCCCCATCTGTTGCATTTGCATGAGAGTTTTAGTTAAAACGTTAGTCACTTCTTCTTGAACTAAAGACTCAGGCAATTCAATCGTGTTTTGTTCTAATAGCGCTGCTGCGATCGCCTCATTGATATTATTTTTGGTTTGATTTTCAGCTTGCTCTTGAAACTGCTTAGTCAAAGATTCCCTGTAAGCTTCCATCGTCTCAAATTCGTCATCGCTGACTTCTTGAGCAAAATCATCATCTAAATCTGGTAATTCCTTCGTCTTTAATTCATTTAAAGTGATGCTAAAAACTGCTGGTTTACCTGCTAAATCCTCTTGAGGGTAGTCATCAGGGAATGTTACCGCCACTTCCTTGGTTTCTTCGGGCTTCATTCCAGCAATTCCCTCTACCATGCCAGGAATTAGCTTACCTTCGGCTAATTCAACTTGAAAATTGGTGGCACTACCACCTTCAATTTCTTGTCCTTCTTCTCCTTCTGCGGTAAGAGTTCCCTTAAAGTCAACAAAAGCTATATCTCCCATTTCAGCAGGACGATCTTCGACAGGAACTAAATCAGCCTTTTGCAGACGACGTTGTTCAATAAAATCATCTACTTTTTCGGGTTTAAAAAGTACTTCTTCAGCTTTGACACTGAGCTGAGTATAATCAGCAAGTTCTATTGTTGGGGAGACATCTACGGCAATAGAAAAAGTAATTGTATCTCCTGGGTTATATTGCCCTAACAACTCTTCAAAATTAGAACGTAAATTGGGTTGACCGAGAGCTTCAATTGATTCTTGTTCAATCGCCTCTTGTAAAGATTTCTGAATTAGTTCTTCTAAAGCAGCAGCCTTGATACGTTCATTACCAATTCTTTGAAGCAAGACCTGGCGCGGTACTTTGCCTTTACGAAACCCAGGAATATTGCTGGAACGGGAAAGGTTTTGCACCATTTTTTCATAGGCATTACGAGATGCTTCGGGGGCAATTTCTATATTTAAGCCTACTTGACTTTCAGGAAGTCTCTCCTGGGTTACTTTCATCGATGCTTATATCTCAAAACTACTTTTTGGTTTATTGGTTTGATTTGGTATTTGGGTAGTTAGGGGTTAACCTAAGATTGATAGATACAACTATCGAGCCTAATACTTATAACTCCGCTGTGATTTAGAGAAATAAGACTATTCATCTGAATCCCTAAATCGAAGTTTTGTACAACAATCTTTAACGTACCTATTTAGCCAATAGTCATCATAGTATATCAATCGAACGAGCTACACTTTTTATCAGAATATGTTCCCTACTTTAAATGATCGAGCTAGGAAGACTGTGAATAGCTTCTCATCTTGGATGAGACATTATGATACGATTAACCGATACTTAATAGATATTTAATTAAGTTAATCTGTAAAAATAAAGATGAATTCATTCAAGTTGATGATTTGCAAAACAAAGGGCTCAGGCAATAGACAACTGTGTTTTACTTAAAGTAGTGTACTTCATTAATTTTTAAGAACTGCCAACTATTATTTCGATTTATTCGGTTCGTCTTGACAAATCATTTAAGCTCAACAGTCAATAGCGGTATCATCGAGTAAGCAAAACATAAAGAATTTTTATTAAGTCTCAATTTAAATTTATCAAGTAAATTACTTAAAAAATAGTCATGGAGGTTTTAATAATTGTCTAGAGATGTAAATGTAGCCATCTTAGGAGCAACTGGAGCAGTAGGGAAAGAACTGTTAGAATTGCTTGCCGAGCGCAATTTTCCCCTTAAACAATTGAAGTTGTTAGCATCCCCGCGCTCTGCTGGCAGTAAAATTGTCTTTAACGACCAAGAAATAACTGTACAGGCTGCTAGCGAAAGTTCTTTTGAGGGAGTCGATATAGTTTTGGCTTCTGCTGGTGGTTCTACTTCCAGAACCTGGGCTAAACAAGCTGTAGAAGCAGGTGCAGTCGTTATCGATAATTCTAGTGCTTTTCGGATGGACGAAAATGTTCCCTTAGTCGTACCTGAAATTAATCCTGAAGCTGCTGCTGCCCACCAGGGAATTATTGCTAATCCTAATTGCACAACTATTCTTATGGGAGTGGCGATCTACCCTCTACATCAGGTACAACCAATCAAGCGGGTAGTTGTTTCGACTTACCAATCTGCATCTGGTGCAGGAGCAAGAGCTATGGAAGAGGCTCAAACTCAAGCTAGAGATATTTTAAATGGTAAACAGCCTCAAGCCGAAGTATTACCTTATCCCATTGCCTTTAACCTGTTTCCTCATAATTCTCCCCTTAACGATCAAGGGTATTGCGAAGAAGAAATGAAAATGGTTAATGAAACGCGCAAGATTTTTGATGAGCCAGAATTAAAAGTAACCGCAACCTGTGTTAGAGTACCTATTCTACGCGCTCATTCTGAGGCGATAAACTTAGAGTTCGAGCGACCTTTTGACGTTCAGCGGGCAAGAGAATTGTTAGGAGTAGCACCAGGAGTAAAATTAGTAGAGGATTGGCAGACAAATTATTTTCCGATGCCAATAGATGCTACAGGACAAGATCCTGTATTGGTGGGAAGAATCCGTCAAGATATCTCTCAAGATTGCAATTTAGAATTGTGGCTCTGTGGAGACCAAATTCGTAAGGGGGCCGCTTTAAACGCAATTCAGATAGCAGAATTATTGCTAGAAAAAAACTTACTAACAGTATCAAACTCGGCAGTTAGTATTTGAAGGTTGGGTTTTTTAACCCAAATATAGTGATTATTACACGGCAGAAATCTATGAGCGACGAACCTTTCGGTAGAGTAATTACGGCGATGGTAACGCCTTTTGCTGAGGATGGTAGTGTTAACTATGAAGTAGCAGAAAAGCTGGCGGTTCATTTGGTCGAAAATGGGAGCGATGGACTAGTACTTTGCGGTACAACAGGGGAGTCCCCAACCTTGAGTTGGTCTGAAGAATATGAGCTGTTCAAAGTAGTCAAACAATCAGTAGGCGATAAAGCTAAGATTATTGCTGGTACTGGCTCTAACTCTACGACTGAAGCGATCGCTGCTACAGAAAAAGCTGCTAAACTTAATCTTGATGGTTCATTACAAGTTGTGCCATATTATAATAAGCCGCCCCAGTTGGGATTGTATCATCACTTTAAGGCGATCGCTGAAGCTTGCCCCAATCTGCCGATGATGTTATATAATATACCAGGTAGGACTGGCAGCAACCTGAAGCCAGAAACAGTGGCTAATCTCGCTCAGATCAGTAACATAGTTGCGATTAAGGAAGCTAGTGGCGATTTAGAGCAGGCTTGCAAAATTAGGTGTTTAACTCCTCCTTCTTTTGCTATTTATTCAGGAGAAGATGCTTTAACATTACCTTTGCTTACAGTGGGAAGTGTGGGTGTAGTTAGTGTTGTTTCTCACTTAATAGGCAACCAAATGCAAGAAATGATCGACGCTTTTATTAAAGGCAATAACCAGAAAGCTACAGCAATTCAAGTCAAGTTTTTTCCCTTATTTCAGGCTTTATTTATGACTACCAATCCCATTCCTGTTAAAGCTGCTTTAAATCTACAAGGTTGGGATGTAGGTAAGTTGCGAACTCCATTATGTGAGCTACAATTAGACTTATTAGAAAAATTAAAAATAGTATTAAAAGAGTTGGAATTGCTCTGATTTAGTTATTTTAAACCTAGTTATTTTGACATAAACTATTTAAGCTAAAAGAAATAATTGTAAGTAACAGTTGTAGTCAGAAAAATCTTTGTTATAAATAGAAATTTTACTATCGTTTTTACTTTAATTCCTTAAATATAATTAATTATTAATATGAATAAAATGATGTATCGATATAGATGATTACTCTAATTGATATTCTCTATTATTAGAAATTAAAAAAATTTATACTATTCCCTTTTTTAAAGACTTAGAAAGAACTTCAACAGATTAATTCTAAGACAGATTTACAGTTTTTATTGATTCAAATAGATACGTACCACAAACCAAATACACGGAAACCATATGAGTAAAGTAAACAAAAAAGTTAGCGTACCAACTGTGAAAATCATTCCTTTAGGTGGATTACACGAAATTGGCAAAAATACCTGTGTTTTTGAATATGAAGATGACATTATCTTGCTTGATGCTGGATTAGGTTTTCCTTCAGATCAGATGCACGGTATCAATATTGTCCTGCCTGATATGACATATCTCAGAGAAAATTCTCACCGTATTAAGGGCATGATTGTCACTCACGGTCATGAAGATCACATCGGCGGCATTGCTTATCACCTCAAGCAGTTTGATATACCTGTAATTTATGGTCCAAGGCTGGCAATGTCTCTATTGAGTGACAAATTAGAAGAAGCGGGAGTTAGCGATCGCACTACGCTTAAAAGTGTTATCCCGAGAGAGATTGTCCGCATTGGGAAGCATTTCTCTGCTGAGTTTATTCGTAACACCCACTCAATTGCGGATAGTTTTAGTGTCGCTATTCATACTCCCATTGGCGTGATTATTCACACAGGAGATTTTAAAATCGATCATACTCCTGTTGATGGGGAACATTACGACCTACAAAAGCTAGCAGAACACGGCGAAAAAGGTGTCCTGTGCTTGCTGAGTGACTCCACTAATGCTGAAGTTCCAGGACATACGCCATCAGAACGTTCAGTCTATCCGAATCTCAACCGCATCTTTGGTCAGGCAGAAGGAAGGATTATGGTGACAACTTTTTCTTCTTCAGTGCATCGAGTAAACATGGTTCTCGATTTAGCCCAAAAGCACGGTCGCAAAGTAGCAGTGGTAGGGCGTTCCATGCTTAACGTGATCGCTCATGCACGAAAGTTGGGTTATATTCAATGCCGTGACGATCTTTTTGAACCCTTGCGCTCCGTCAATCGTTTACCAGACGATAAAGTTTTAATTCTGACTACTGGTTCTCAAGGAGAGACTTTAGCCGCGATGACTCGTATTTCCAGGGGTGAACATCGACAAATTAGAGTCCAAGAAGGAGATACGATTGTATTTTCTGCCAACCCCATTCCTGGTAACACTATTGCAGTAGTTAACACGATTGATCGTCTGATGATGCAGGGAGCAAAAGTCATTTATGGTCGCCGAGAAGGAATCCATGTTTCCGGTCATGGTTCTAGAGAAGATCATAAGTTAATGCTCAATTTGACTAGACCTAAGTTCTTTGTGCCTGTTCATGGTGAACATCGGATGCTAGTGGAACACTCAGGAATGGCTCGGGCGATGGGTATTCCTGAAGAAAATATTGTGGTGATCAAAAACGGTAATATTATTGAACTTACGGAAAATAGTATTGGCGTAAACGGAGAAGTTCCTTCTGGTATTGAACTAGTAGATCGTGCAGGTATTGTCCGAGATGATGTCATGAAAGAAAGACAGCAGTTAGCTGAAGATGGAGTAGTTACTGTTGCCGCCGTGATCGATTGGTCTGGTAATTTAGTTGCACCTCCTGCACTACATTTACGCGGAGTCGCTACATCAATTGAAACATCTTTGCTACAGCAACTAGTTGTAAGAACAATGGAGCGAATTTTAGGCGATCGCTGGAGCGACTTTAGTACCAACAACGGCGGTGAACCCGAAGTTAACTGGTCAGAAGTACGTCTCGAAATAGAAGGCGGCTTGCAGCGTTTAATGAAGCGAGAACTACGTAGTCGTCCCCTCGTAGTGTTTTTATTGCAAACTCCTGAAAAACAACCTGCTAAGCTGACGAGAAGAAGAAGGCGTTCTACTGCCACCACCCCGGCTCCTGTAATCTCTCGCCGTTCCTAGTTAGAAATAAAATACTTCTCCTTGTGGTCGAAGTATTTTTCTCTCGAAATCTAATAAAAGTGTTGCCTGTCTTTAGAGAAAGCAACACTTTGTTAGTCAATAAGCTCATTGGAAATTATCTTGAATCTCAATCAAAGATTCGAGAGTGGGGATTGTACACCACCTAACCTTTGTTGGTTCATTCAACTTGCGAAATACGTTCGATTTCCCTTACGACTCGATCTAATTCTTCAGCCAATGCACCGTTATTCAATTCTTTAAAAGTATTTGCCAAGCTCTTATAATACCAAAGAGTGCCCTCTCGCCCTCCACTAAAACGCTGCCAAAGAGGTTCTCCACATACTCGTAAATCATTTAAAATAGCACGAGCATTGTGTAGCTTATCGGCGTTGGAAACCAAGCGTACCGAAGCAGAAGTTTTGGCTAAACGCTTGATATAATTTTCCTTACGGGATCGCCATGCAGGTTTGGGTGTCTCATAACTATCAGTACATCCTTGGACAATAGCAGCCACATTAGCTCCAAACTGACTTTCAATTCGTGCTAGCGTTTCCCAGCCTCCTTGGTCTTCAACCGCATCATGGAGCATCGCTGCAATAGCTTCATCTTCATGACCACCATGTTCTAATACCAAACTGGTAACTCCTAATAAATGGGAAATATAAGGAATATTTGTCCCTTTACGTAATTGAGATGAATGGAGTTCTGCTGCTAATTTGATGGCATTAGTAAAACGATCGCTTAACATTTGTGTTTTTACGTTAATTTTTCTCGTCAATTTCACGTCTTAGTTCAGTGACATATTGATCGAACATTGTTTCAGAAAGTCGCTCAACATCTTGTTCGGGGTTATAACATCGTGATAAATAACTCATATCTGGTTCAAACTCACCTGTATCCAAGTTCATAACTAAAACTCTTCCTCCCCCATCGGTCGTTGACACCATTTTGACAGGGCGATCGTTAACCGTATAGTATTCTACTTCAGGTAATTTAGATTGTTCGCACATTATTCTAAATTTATTTTATTGAGATTGAGATTTTTCAAATGCCTCATTGTATAGCTTTTCAGCTTGAGAGCTTAGCTGTTCGATTCGCTTGGTTTCATCTGAGGTTAAATCTCGCTGTTCTTGTATGGCGTCGGCTTCAATAGTTCTAATTTCTTGATATAGTTGATCGCCAAATTTGTATTTTACGTCTAATATGCTGCGTAGGTGTAGCTGCATTTCGACAATGTGTCCGTTGGGCATTTGTATATTAAGCAGAACGTCTCGATAGCCGTTGACAGGATTTTGAAAGCGATTTTTGATTCGTATCACATCCATGTCATGTTGCAAGATGTCTAGAGCTTGTAGCACTTGTTTTTCAGTCTCAAAAATTACTGAACTACGAGCCAAATCGGTAATTCTAGATACCTCTCCACCGTAGTCAGCAGCTATTTTTTTCCTTGCTCTTTCCCTCGCTTTTAAAGTCTCAGGAATTAATGCTTCTCCACCTAGCTGACTAGCAACTTTTTGGGTTACTTGATCGAGATATGGTTGTGCTTCTGCTGCTTGTTGATATAGTTCGTCTAGGTCATTACTAGTTTGTTTTAAAGGATTAGAGACTTGCGGCGATCGCTCTGGCAAATCCGAACTGGCAATGGTAGTTGGTTCATGATCGCGATTAAGATCAATATTTACGACTACTTTTGATACCCAAAAAGAACATAGCAAAAGAAAAGCAATAAAAAGTAAGATAGTTCGATATTTGATGTTACCCATGAAATCTAATTACGATGATCAAATATAAAATAGTGACTTTAAAAATCTCATGTCATAACTATTAACCAAATAATATGCAGTCTAAATGATAAACAGCTTCAAATATGAATCCATCAATCATCAAGCTTTGATCTATGGTTATTTTCATCTAGATAAAAGCGATAAAATAGCGGTTCGTTTTTAAAATTGTGTTCGTCTAATATATGGTGAATAATATTTTGTTCGATCATCAATTGTCCGATGGCTATCGCTTCGGCTAAAGTAGCTTTTTCGTACTGTATTAACCAAGATACGGCTTCTGAACCCAAGAAAACTTTAGAATAGGTTTTTAAGCCATAACGACGATCGGTAATGGATACGCCATGTTCCCCTCGCATGGCTGCTACCAAAGAATCCCAGTCATATTCATCACGAATAGTTAATTCTTCTACTGATGATAATTGGCGATCGCTTGAATCTGTTTTTGTTTGAGGGTAATACAATTTAGGTTGAGAAGGGGCATAGATTTTAACTAAGTTAGCGACTAACTCATCGAGCTGAGGAATATTAAAATTGAGATCTCGCTGGGGAAACGGAATTTCAATGCCATACTTGCGAAAATTAAGATCGATATGCTTTTGTAGATGGTTTCTAACTTTTGGTTCTTTAAAAGGATCCTTAATAAAAACTACTACGCGGAATAGTAAAGAGCGATCGCCAAAATTACGAAATTTGGCTTTTGGTGGTGGATGTTTGAGAATATCTGGGTGATAGACTTGGGCTGCTGCTAACAAAGCTTTATATACCAAATCGCGATCGGAGTCATAAGCCACATCTACATAAACTTTTACCCTAGTTAAACCGCTGCGATGCCAATTTCTGACAGTTTCCTCGATAAAACGCGAGTTAGGAATAGTCATAATATGGCGATCTATATGGGAAATTTCGGTAGTACGCGCACCAATATGCAACACTAAGCCCTTGTCTTCGCCTACTTCTACTAAATCACCAATTTTTATGGGGCGAGTCAAAGTCAAAATTATACCGCTAACAAAGTCTTTGGCTATATTTTGTAACCCAAAGCCAATTCCTACGCCTAAGGCACTGATGACGATAGTTAGAGAACGAAAATCAATACCTCCAGCATTCAAGATTAACAATATACCCAGGAATAATAATCCATAACGAGTCAAAAAAGCGATCGAATTTTGCAAGGTACTTTCAAACCCTGTCAGGGGGAGAATATTTAACTTAAGCACCTGCGAAAACCACCTGACAAATATCCACCAGCCAATACCCAGAAAGATTAAGATGATTATGCGCCGTAGAGATATAGCCATCTCTCCACCAAAATCAAAGATTTCAGTATTAAAAGTATCGTTAACAGACTGCCACAGATTGTACTGCCAAGTTCTAGTCTGGGGAAACAAATAAGTACAGTAATAGACGAATATCAGCCAAATTAAAGTTTGTAAGCCCAAAATAGCTAAAATAGCCCAAGAAATCCACCGCTGAGGTGATTCTAAACGTTTGCGACTATAGTGGCGTTTAAGACAAAATAAACCAAATTGAATTCCTGCAACTAGAGTAAAAGCGATCGCCATCATTTTAATAGTCCATTGGAGATGAGCAGGCGATCTTTCTTTGATTGCTCGCTCTAAAGCTGACTCTAATTGCTCTTGCCAGATTTCAGCCTGTTCTTGAGCCATCATTCCAGGAATCAAGTCATTTTTGCTAACTGTTAGCAAGTGACGATTATTTACGCGAATTACTGTCCAATCAGACTGTTTAGCTACAGTTAAATCTAAAGCTTGTCGGGAATTGGAGTAGTGTTTAAGTTTGGTTTGCAGTAGAGAATTGATTTTTTCGGCTCGTTGCGTAGCCGAAAAATTACCAGAACTACTAATTTCAAATAACTTCCGACCATCTAAGACGATATCAGCTTTGCGATCTAGCGAGGCGCTCGAGGATTTTACCTCGGCCGCAGTTGGGACTAAGAACAAATAAAGGCAAAAGCACCAAGTAATTAAAATAATGACAATTTTTTTGATTTTATGAGACTTATAAAAAAACTCTAAAATGACATTCATTTGTTTTAACTACTAAGTTTCAGTTTTATATTGTCTATGTTGTCTAGTCAACAAAAATTTGCTCGACGTATATTTATTAATGCTCTAATAAAATGTTTTATCTTTAGCGAATAACTGAATCTGATTTAAAATTCTTGAACAGCTTTCACTATTTTGCATAAAGTCTCTGTAATCTGTGATTCAGTGTGCAAACAAGTAATAAACAAGCGCAATCTAGCAGCATCATAAGGAACTGAAGGATAAACCATCGGGTTAACGTTAATACCCTGTTGACCAAGAATTTGAGATAAGGTGACAGCTTTTTGTGGTTCGCCGACGATAATAGGAATAATAGGAGAATCGGCACTAGAACCTGTATTGAGGTTGTAACTTTTGGCTAAATCTAAACAGAATTTAGCTCTGCTTTGTAATTGAATCGTTCGTTCTGGTTCTTCTTGGAGTAATTGAATTGCGGCTAGTGCAGCAGCAGTGTTTGCTGGAGACATCCCAACACTAAACACAAAGCCAGGAGCAGTATATTTAAGATACTCGATAAGTTCTCTACATCCTGCGATATAGCCACCGCAGCTAGCAAAAGATTTACTTAGTGTTCCCATCCAGAAGTCCACATCGGTGGGTTGGACACAAAAGTGTTCCCCGATGCCTCTACCAGACAAGCCAAGAGTACCAATGGAATGAGCCTCATCTACTAGTAAAAAGGTCTTGTATTGATGTTTGAGCTTAATTATTTCGGGTAATGGTGCTAGATCTCCATCAGTACTATAAACACCTTCGATCGCAATTAATACTTTTTGATATTGTTCTCGCTCCTGATTTAGGATTTCCTCTAAAGCCTGATAGTCATTATGAGGAAACTCAATAATAGTTGCGCCAGATAGATGACATCCTTCCTGAATACTATTGTGGCTCAAAGAATCACAAATAATTAAGTCATTGGGATTAAACAAATGTCCAATCGTGGTTACGTTAGTTGCATGACCGCCAACATAAACAATACAGTCTTCTGTACCCAGAAAATCAGCTATTTCTTGTTCTAGTTCCCGATGTAATGGTCGTTCCCCAGATAATAGGCGACTGGCTGAAACCGATGTTCCGTATTTGGCGATCGCATTTTGGGCTGCTTGACTAACTACTGGATCGCCAGACATCCCCAAATAATTGTAGCTAGAAAAATTAATTAGCTGGCGATCGCCAATCTGAGTTGTATCTCCCGCAATTCCCTGATGGACAGAAAAGAAAGGATTACCCAATTTTTCGACCCGTTCTAAGTCTTTTTTGAGATTAATATATTCGGGGGTGAGTTGAAACTGATAGAAAGCAGGATTTATTTTGGGGGATTGGGTGTTGGGTTTTAGGGGTTGGGTTTTAGGTGTGGGATTTTGCTGCTGTGCGGGTGAATATTCCTGTTTTTGAGCGGGCAAACAGCCTTTTGCCTTTACAAGTATCTCTTCAGTTAATTCCCCTGCTATATATTCCGTTAATAGTTCTACAGTGGGGTAATCAAAGGCTGCTGTAAGAGATACCGCATTACCTAAACTAGCTTGAAGGCTATTTTTAAACTCTACTGCCATGAGAGAATCCATACCCAAGTCGGCAAACTTCTCTTGGGTGTCAATGGCTTCAGGATCGTTAAAGCCAAGAATTGTCGCAAACTGACTGCGTATGTGTTCTTGTAATACTAAATGGCGATCGCCCGTTGGAGTAGTGGCTAGTTGCTGTAAAAAAGTGGAGACTGGTGCTGCTGATTGATCTTCTACTTCTGGTCGTAGTTGCTCAAAGAAAGGATCGTTGACATTTTCGAGGAATTTTGACCAATCTACGGGAAAAACGATCGCTTGCTCAGACTGCTTTTGTAATAGCTCTTGCAGAATATCTACACCCTGTTCGGGTGCGATCGCTTTCAATCCTTGTTGGCTTAACCGTTTTTGCTGAGAAGTGTTTAGCTGCTGTGCCATTCCCGTTTCCCAGATACTCCAATTAATACTTAAGCCTGGTAAACCCAAACCACGTCGATATTGCATCAGACTATCCATAAACCCGTTTGCAGCAGCATAGTTGCTTTGACCAATTGAACCAAATGCTGAAGCAATGGAAGAAAAGCAGACGAACCATTCTAGAGGTTGCGATCGCGTTACTTGATGTAAATTCCAACTCCCTTGTACTTTGGGCGCTAAAACAGCTTGAAAGCTTTCCCAGTCAAGGGTTTCTAATAAACCATCATTAATAATCCCTGCTGCATGAATCACACCCCGCAACGGAAACTCTAAATCTTGAACTACAGCTTCTAGCTGTTGGTAATTAGTAATATCTACTGATTGAGTCTGAATGACAACACCAGTTTTTTCCAGCTCAGAAATTTTTATTTGAGCCTCTGCTGATGGCTGATTACGACCTAGTAAAACTAAATGCTTTGCCCCTTGTTCTACTAACCAACCAGCTACCTGTAAGCCTAATGCTCCTAATCCTCCCGTAATTAGATAGCTAGCATCGGGTTTGGCGATGGCTAAATTCCCGTTACTAGGCATGGAAATAACTACCTTACCAATATGCTTCGCCTGTGCCATGTAACGAAAGGCATTTGCTGCTTCGGCGACTGGAAAAACTTTATGAGGTAATGGTTTTAATTTACCTGTAATAAACTGCTGGCGTAATTCATTAAATAGGGTTTCGATTAAATCAGGGTTACTATTAGATACCTCTAATAAATCAAAGGGGAAATAACTAACATCTGCCCGTTTTGCGGCTACTTCTTCTTTGCTCCAAATACCCACCTTGCCGATTTCCACAAATCTACCTTTAGGAGATAGTATTTCGAGATTTTTCGGAATAAAATCGCCATTAAAGCAATTGAGAATTAAATCAACTCCTTCCCCTTTAGTTAACTCCATAATTTCCTGGGCAAAATCGAGGTTACGGGAATTCATCACATATTGAATTCCCGTAGCTTTGAGAAAATCCCATTTACCAGGAGATGCCGTAGCGTATATTTCTACTCCTGCCTGTTGTGCTAACTGAATCGCTGCTTGTCCGACTCCTCCTGCTGCGGAATGAATTAAAATGCGGTCGCCTGGTTGAATTTTGACTAAATAATTTAAGCCGTAATAGGCTGTCAAAAAAGTGGTGGGAATCGTAGCTGCTTCCGTAAAACTAAGATTTCTGGGTTTACTAATCACAAATTTAGCGGGCACAGTCAGATGACTACTCAAGCTACCTACTGCCTGTGCTGCAATTACCTCATCGCCGACTTTAAAATCAGTTACTCCTTCTCCTACCGCTACCACAACCCCTGCACATTCGCCACCAAAAGGCACTTGGGTCGAGTCGGTAAAGCCCATTTGCTCTAAATATTCTTTGAGCATTCCCAAGGCATTCAGTACATCACGGAAGTTAACACCACTGGCGCATACTTGAATTTCTACTTCTCCAGGTGCGGGAACTTTACGTTGTAATGGTGCCAGATTGAGATTAGTTAAAGTGCCATAATCAGATAGCTGAAGACGAAAACTATCTGTTACATTGTTGTGTTGTTCTACTAATCTGGCTACGTGGCGTTGTTGATTATGATAGGCAATTTGAGTTTCTGAACTATCTGACTGTATTTCTCTGATTAAGATATCTACATCCAGAGTTTCTAAATCGAGACATACAGAGCGTAAGTTGGGATATTCCTGATTTATAGTTTTACCCAAACCCCAAACTGAGCCTGAAAAATTAGGATTGGATTGTAATTGGCTTCCATAAGTTACTAACCACAGTTGTTTAAACCGTCTTGGCTCTATTGACTGCATCAAGTGCAACAAACTGGCACAACTTTTAGTTTGTTTTGCTTTTATATCTTCTAGTGTATTTTCAAACAGCGTTTGATTTTCTTCTATTGCCCAAAGATGAATTACTCCCCAGATTGCTGAGCGATCAAGATTTGCCCATAATTGTCGAAAGTGTTCAATTTTAACAGGATTAACCTGATATTTTCTCTCGCCTAAAGTTTGATACTGTTCACCAGGAAAAACCAAAATACAATTCTCAGTTCCTAAATTTGCGCTCAACTGTTCGGCAAATTCATTTTGTTCGGCAAAAATCAACCATTTGTTTGATAAAGACTCAGTACGCTGGCTAATATCATCTAGTTTTTGCTCTTGCCATTTAATTTCATAGACATGTTTATCTACTTTATCTGCTGACTCAGTAGAAGTAATAGAAAGTAATTTACTGAGGGATTGACGACTAAGATATTGTAGAGCCAACCCAGCGATCGCCCCGACTATTTCTCCTGATTCGTTAATTAACTGAAAATCGGCTTTAATAATTTGATTACCTGGCTTTACTTGCACATAAGCCCAGACAGCATCCTCTGGACATTGATAAAACTGAAAAGACTCAATACCTACAGGTAAATACAGACCCGCATCGTCATTTGACCAAGCCGCACCAACCAGTTGTAAACAGGAATCTAATAAAGCTGGGTGTAGTTGATAGCCTTGGGTAACTAAAGTTTCTGGTAACTTAATCTTTCCTAACGCTCTGTTTGCTCCCTGCCAGATCTGCTGAATCCCCTGAAAGCTGTTACCATAGCTTAATCCTTGTTGGCGTAACTGCTCATAGTAATCAGCGATCGCTTGGGGATAAGAGGTTAACTGTTGTTGTAATTCCTGTATATTTAGCTGTTCAATTGCTGTCGATTCTGGCTGACTTAGGGCAACTTCAGCTTGCAGAACAAAATCAGCTTGCTCGCAGCTAAAAATCTGCACGCCATAACCAGATTCATCAGGGGTTAGCAACACCTGTAATTTAGTTACCTTGTCTGATAATAATAGTGGTCGATGAATTGTAAACTGTTCTAGTTTTAGATGGCTAGTTTCATATATCTGACTGCCTGCTGCCAGAGCTATTTCCAAGTAGGCTGTGGCAGGAAAGACAACTTGAGATTCTAGACAATGATCCTTCAGGTAGAAGGGATTATTAGCACTAATTTGACTTTGAAAGCGAATTTCCGAACTATCAGCTAAATCCAGGCGATCGCCGAGTAAAGGATGAAACTTACTGCGATAATTAAATTCAGTACTGGCAGATAAATCCTCTGGTTCCCACCAATATCGCTGACGTTGGAAAGGATAGGTAGGAAGCCTTAAGCTAGGAGTTGATTTTCTATCATCCAGATTCCAATTAACTTTAATTCCTTGGTGGTAAAGTTGGACCAGACTATTGAGCATTATCTGCCAGTTATCCTGTTTCGGAGACAAACTCGGCAGAAATAAAGGTTGTTTTATGGTGTCGGAAATAATTGCCTTACCCAAACTTAATAAGCTCGGTTTGGCACCAATTTCTAAGCAAATATCAGTCCCTTGCTGAGACAGAAATTTAAACCCATCAGCAAATTTAACTGGTTGCAAGATATGGTCTACCCAATAATCAGGAGTGGAGATCGCTTTATCTGCAAGTTGTCCTGTAACGTTGGAGATAATCGGGATTTGGGGAAGGGAATAGGAAATCTCTGCTGCGATCGCTTGAAACTTTTCCAGCATCGGTTTCATCAGGGGAGAATGAAAAGCATGAGATACTTTCAGAGGTGTATATTTAATTTCTGCTGCAATTAAATCACCCTGAATTAAATCTAAAGTATTTTGATTTCCTGAAATGACGATATTTTCAGGGCTATTAATTGCTGCGATTGAAGCTTGCTCAAGATAAGGTTGAATTAGTTGTTCTACGTCATCTTTACTGGCAAATACAGCTAACATTCCGCCCCCAGATGGTAAAGCTTGCATCAGCTTGCCCCTTTTCGCCACCAGTTTGAGGGCATCCTCTAAGCTAAAAATCCCCGCAATAGTTGCAGCTACATATTCTCCGATACTATGCCCCATGACGAAATTAGGCTGGATGCCCCAGGACATCCATAGTTGAGTTAAGGCATATTCGATGGTGAAAATAGCAGGTTGAGTATACTGGGTTTGATTGATCTGGGGCGTTGGGTTCTGAGGATCAAACTTTGAGGGATACAGAATTTCTAATAAAGATCGATCTAGGTATTGTTCGAGGATTTCAGCACAGCGATCGACTGCCTGTTTAAATACTGCTTGAGTCTGATAAAGCTGTTTACCCATATCTGGGTATTGTGAGCCTTGTCCCGTAAAGAGAAAAGCGATCTGTGGATTAGGGCGATCGCTAGGAATGATATTTGACCGTAATCCTGCTATTTCATTATCGGAGAGGTAAGCAGTTAATTGCTGCTGTAACTGCTGCGGAGATTGAGTAACGCAGGTAAGACGATGATTAAAGTGACTGCGCTGGTTATTAGCAGTAAAACAGAGCTGATCTACATTTATACTGCTATTATCCAGTAAATTAAGATATTGCTTGGCTAATTCCCGTAATGCGGGCTGATTTTTCGCTGAGAGACTAAGTATATAAGGAATATCATTATTATTTTCCTCTTGAGATTTAATTTCTAGAGGTACTTCTCCCATAACCACATGAGCATTCGTACCACCAAAACCAAAAGAATTGACTCCTGCTATGGCGGGCGTATCAGTTTGCCAAGGTGTCAATTCAGTTGATACTTGCAAATGTAATTCTTCAAAATTAATCTCTGGATTGGGGTTATGAAAGTGCAGACTGGGAGGAATTTGTTTATGTTTTAATGCCAAGGCTACCTTGATCACTCCTGCTACCCCTGCGGCGGTTTCTACGTGACCAATATTAGTTTTTACTGAGCCAAGCTGGCAGTAATCTCCTGGCTGGCGATTTTTTCCTAAAACTGCTCCTAAGGCGCTAGCTTCAATCGGATCGCCTACTTTTGTTCCTGTACCATGTGCTTCAACATAATCCACTGCACTCGGATTAATTCCCGAACGACGATAAGCCTCTCTTAAAACCTCTTCCTGAGCTTTAGGATTAGGTGCGGCTAATCCCTTACTATAACCATCTTGATTAACTGCTGTACTGTGAATTACAGCATATATGCGATCGCCGTCTCTCTGGGCTTCTGCCAGAGGCTTTAATAAAATCAAACCAGCTCCTTCACTGCGAACATAACCATTAGCCTCAGCGTCAAAGCTCTTGCACTGTCCGTCTGGAGAGATAAAGCCCCCTTTAGTAAAGCCCACCATAATCGTTGGCAATAGCAGCATATTTACCCCACCAGCCAAAGCCATAGTCGATTCACCAGACCAAATACTCTGACAAGCCAGATGGACTGCTACCAAAGAGGAGGAACAGGCTGTGTCGATCGCCAAACTTGCCCCTTTAAAATCAAAAGTATAGGAAATGCGGTTAGCAGCAATACAATTGCCAGTGCCCGTCGTTGCGTAAGGTTCATTTACAGGTTGCTGCCACATCATAATTGAGTAATCGTGAGTGCCAACTCCAATAAATACTCCTGTGTTGCTACCCCGTAAATCTTCAGGAATTTGTCCGGCATCTTCCAGAGTTTCCCAAGTAACTTCCAACAACAGACGTTGTTGCGGATCCATGGTCACAGCTTCTCTTGGAGCAATACCAAAAAATTGAGCGTCAAAACAGTCAATATCATCTACAAAACCACCCCAGCGACTATGGGTTTTACCTGGTTTGTTGGAATCTGGATCGTAGTATTTTTCGAGATTCCAGCGTGATGGTGGCACTTCTGAAATTGCATCTACTCCATCTCGAATAAGTTGCCAAAAGGCTTCTGGATTGTTCGCGCCAGGAAAACGGCAGCCAATGCCAATAATTGCAATAGGCTCTAATTGCATAGCTGATAAAGGTTGGATCGAAATCATTTGACTGTGGTGTAGAGTAGCACAGTTCATTCGCTTTCTACCATTGGTCTTCTTACGGAAGTCGATTGGGCTTAAGCTAATTTATGGAAAAAGAGTTCAGGAAAAATGGTAAACTTCAAGGCGATCGCTTGCTAATTTTGTCAATCGCCAGTTTAATTAATTTCTGGTAAGTAGCTCAATCAAGCATAGAATTTAATGGGTCTTTTGACTAAAAGCGATCGTTTTGGTAATCGCCATCATTTTTATCAATTTTCATTAATATTTTTAATCACCGTTTTATTAGGGCTGGGTGTATTTTTTCGATTTGCCAATCTAGAAACTAAAGTATTTTGGGTCGATGAAGCAGCCACAATCACGAGAGTAGCTGGTTACACTCAAGCCGAAATTATTGATGATTTAATTAGCCAAGATATTGTAGATATTGATACCCTTTTAAGCTATCAGCGAATAACTCCTGAAAGAACAATTCAGGATACCTTTAATGCTTTATTAAAAAGCCCCGAACACGCTCCTTTATATTTTATACTGACTCGTATTTTGGTTCAGTTAACAAGTAGTTCAATAGCCAATATTAGGATTCTATCGGCTATATTCAGCTTGTTAATTTTTCCCTGTTTGTATTGGTTAGCCAGAGAGTTATTTGCCAGTTATACAGTTAGCTGGATAGCGGTAAGTTTAATGTCTGTTTCACCGTTTTTTGTTGCTTATGCTCAGGAAGCTCGACCTTACAGTCTATGGACAATCGGCTTATTGTTAATGAGTGCTAGTTTTCTCAAAGCTTTGCGGAGCAATAGCTGGCAGCCTTGGATAGGTTACATTTTTAGTACAATTTTTGCTTTTTATACTTCTTTATTTTCTATTTTTGTCGCGATCGCTCAAGGAGTATATTTACTATTACTAAGAAAAAATTTTAAATTTCAAGTGATGAAAAAGTATTTGCTAGCAATGGTAATTATCATCTTGGCTTTTTCACCTTGGTTAATAGTAATTTTCAATAGTACTCACTTGGTACATGAAAATACCACCTGGATGCGTAATTACTTTGATTTCGCAACAGTAATCGCTGTTTGGATTGGTAGTATTTTACTTATCTTTGGGGATTTGCCTCTAGATCCTAATACAAACCCGATTCAGATTGGGATTATTTTAGTTGGTAGTTTATTCTTGTTTAGCAGTTTGTTTCTAATTGTATCTCTGTGGAACAAATTCTCTATAAACACACACAAAATCATCAGTTATTCAGGTGTATTTTGTTTTTTTATTGTCAGTATTTTGATATTTAATTATCCATCAATACTAGTAAACCACGATTATTTCAATCCAGTGGTAATTATTGGTACGATAGTGGCTTTATTTATTCTGATGTTATCAGCATATTCAAGCTATTATCTTAAAAATAAATCAAATACAAATACATGGATGTTTATCGCCAGTTTAATTCTGGCAATACCAATACCCTTATTTATTCTTGACTTAATAAATCAAGGACTAAGTTCAGCTACTCCCCGCTATTTAATGCCCTCCAAAATAGGTATCCAGTTAGCTGTTGCTTATACATTTAATAAATATCTTTTTTTACATTATGATTTTCAATCGATTAAAACTAAAACTTTTTGGCGAGCGATCGCTTTATTATTATTGACCGTTGGGATTGTTTCTTGTACTTTAAACCTCAATAAATCGCCAATATATCAAAAAAACCGCAATATTCACAATATTCCGATTGCCCAGATTATTAATCAACAAGATTCCCCTTTAATATTTGCAGAAGCAGATTCTTTGATGGATATGTTGTCTCTTAGTCATTATTTATCTGCTCAAGTAAAATTTAAACTGATTAATCCGGCAGAAAATTATTTGTCTTACACAAATCAATTTGAGAATATCTTTATACTTAGACCTTCTCGGCAATTAAAACAATATTTGCAAGCAGACCAAAATATTAAACTTGAATCGGCATACATTCCAGAAATATTTAGCTTAAATGATATTTTTATTGAACTTCTAGCCATAGACCTAAAATAAATAAGCTGTCACGCGTGATATCAAGTACGGATAATTAATTGAAATAAACAGGCTTATTGCAGACCTGAAAAACTTATTACTTGTTACTTATTACTTGACCTCATTCTTAATTTAAGTATTCAACCGAACTTGATATGACACCTGACATACAAAATTGAATTGTTTTATCTTATAGACTAAACAAAATTTAGTTTTTTCCCTATGAGCAACGCAGTTTTGACTCCCGAACAAGTCCTTCAACAACTTCAGTGGCGTTATGCTACTAAGAAATTTGATCCGACAAGGAAAATTCCCGAGTCAGTCTGGAAAATCCTAGAACAGAGCCTCGTATTATCTCCTTCTTCTTTTGGATTGCAACCTTGGAAATTTTTTGTGGTTCGTAACCCAGAAATACGTCAAAAACTCTTAGAGTATTCTTGGGGGCAAACCCCAGTAGTAGAAGCTTCTCATCTAGTCGTATTGGCAATTAAGAAAGACCTCAATGCATCAGATGTAGATCATTACATCCAGAGAATGGCAGAAGTGCAGCAAGTAGCTGTTGAAGATCTAGAAGGGTTTGCCAATGTCATTAAAGGTTTTTTAAAGCAGCCTATTGATTCAGGCTTTGATGTCAATCATTGGGCGGCAAAACAAACCTATATTGCTCTAGGATTTTTTATGACCTGTGCAGCGATGCTGGGAATTGACACCTTGCCGATGGAAGGCTTTGTCCCTGGACAATACGATAAAGTCTTGGGATTAGCAGCCAAGGGATATAGTTCAGTTGTTCTCTGTCCAGCAGGTTATCGTGCTGCCGATGATAAATATGCTGATAAACCTAAAGTTCGTTTTGCTACTGAAGATGTAGTGGAATATGTGGATTAATATTCTTAGTCTGGCTTCTTAAATGACCAAGGGACTTACCATAATTATGGAGTCCCTATTTTTTATTCTAAATTCTCAAAATTATCCTGTGCTGTGGAGATTTGATTGATTATACTTAAGATAATATTTTTACAAAAACAAACAAAACTTCATTTTTCTTAGCCAGTAAATCCAATTAACTCTGGCAAAGTGCCATTATCTTAATCGACATCCATGCAATCAACACCGAACTTTGAGCAATTTATCCCCGACCCTTTAAATAAGTTGGCCTACCAAGGCTTTCAAGAAAGTAAAAAAATATTTGCTTTTCTTCACAAGCAGGCAAGCGATCGCCTTACCCATACCGTAATTCCTGAACAGAAAAGTAAAAGTCAACCCCTTCTGCCTGAAGTATTGACGAAGCTCCAGACAAAGCTCAAAAAGCTAGAAGAGCAAGATTGGCAAGATGCCCGACGAAAAATTTACCCTAGTAGTTTGCTGTTTGATAATCCTTGGTCAGATTTCTTCCGGTATTATCCAGAAATGTGGCTAGATCTGCTGAAAATTTGGGAAAGAATACAACAAAAAGACTATCAAAGATTTGATGATGCAATAGACAAATCTGGTTATCCTGACTATTATTTACAAAATTTCCATTATCAAACTGACGGCTATCTCAGCGATATGTCAGCTAATCTCTATGATTTACAGGTGGAAATTCTCTTTAATGGTGCTGCTGATGCCATGCGTCGCCGAATCCTAGCACCGCTTAAGCAAGGATTAGAAACTTTTGCTAGTCTACCCTCCCAGCAGTTAAAGGTACTCGATGTAGCTTGCGGAACAGGGCGAACCTTAAGGATGATTCGCGGTACTTTACCAAAAGTATCTTTATTCGGTACCGACTTATCTCCAGCCTATCTGCGCAAAGCCAATCAGTTGTTATCGGAAATATCAGGAGAATTACCTCAGCTACTTCAAGCTAACGCTGAAGCATTGCCTTATTTAGATAACTATTTTCATGGTTTGACTTCGGTCTTCCTTTTCCATGAATTACCTGCGGCAGCTAGACAACAGGTGATTAACGAGGCATTCCGTGTTCTACAGCCAGGGGGAGTATTTATCATTTGTGATTCGATGCAGGCGATCGATTCCCCTGATTTTCAAACTATAATGAATAACTTCCCTGCTATTTTCCACGAACCCTATTACCGACATTACACGACAGACAATCTGGAAGAGCGTTTAGAAGTTGCTGGATTTAAGAATATTCAAGTAGAAAATCACTTTGTGAGTAAGTACTGGATTGGTCATAAACCAGCAGTATAAGAACTTATTTATCTTTTAAAGCTGTCAGCTATCAGCTATTAGCTTTCAGCTCTAAAGTTTAGTTAAGTAAAAGGCTGGGACTGACAGTTAGGAGCGAAGCTTCGTTTATTTCTGAGCATCAAACCAGAAATATTTTGGAGAATTACAGTTACACTATGTTGCCAATATAGTGTAGCTGTGATTGCTTGGTTGAGGTCAAGTTAAACTAAAATTAGAAAACAAAATCCTCAAACTCTCAATGAAAGAGGGTCTAATCACAGTGAATGAACGGTTTAATAAATTACTTCAATACAATACATCTGGTCTTGGTTGTTGGCTAAGTCTGATTCTCTTTGCTTTCCTATTAACTAGTGTTGGTCTTGGTTGGGTGCTCAACGGCTTTTTAATTTTATTAGCTTTACTTTTTATTGCCCCTGTGATTGCTTTTTGGGGGTTTCAGTGGTGGTTAAAGCGAAAATTGATTCAAGATAAATGTCCCGTATGTAACTATGAATTTACGGGATTTAAAAATACAGAATTTAACTGTCCGAGCTGTGGAGAGAGATTACACATAGAAGCAGGCCATTTTAGTAGACTGACTCCCCCTGGAACGATTGACGTAGATGCAATAGAGGTCTCTGTTAAGAGTATCGATCAAGGAGATTAAGTAATTATCATTTAGTTATCAGTAGAAATATCCAAAGTAAATTGGTGTTGTTCTCCAAGGAGATCGCCAACAAATATTTGGTAGTTTCCTACTTCCCAAACACCTGAAATTTCAGGTTTTAATCCCGAAACTTCATCTCCTAATACACAAAAACGATCCCCCAAATTAGGTCCTAAGACCAACAAAGTAGGCTGACCACCTGTTGCTTGTACCGTCAATCGCATATAACCTATTCTTTCCTCAACATTCATTTGATGGTTAGGTGTAACGGCGATAAAACCACAACCTTGACTATCAACTGAGCCTCCAGATTGACCTTTGATCGCCTGATTGGACTTAACTGATATTTTTTTTACATCAATAGTCTCGGCGACAACCATTTCGTAATTTGTAGGTAAACTAACTACGCTTAAAATTAAACAGTGGAATATATTGATTTTTAGTAATTTATTCATTTGTGAAGCTAAAAAATGAAATCTTGCCATTGTGATCCAAAACCTGCCGAGCGTAACGAAAATGAATATAGAATATAAAATATAATTTAGAATTAGCTAAAGACTCTAATAAATCAAATCACTGTTAAATCTTATTAGATAAAAAGACGTAATTATATATTTGTTGTTCCACTTCAACAATAGTCATAACTAAGTGTTTTCATCTAAAATAGTTTTCTAATAGTAAAACTTGATTGAGATTCGGTTCTCATGAGTCTAACTATAAACATTTATCTGATAAGGCCTATAAAGCTAAATTAAAATTTTTAAGTAAACCGTAATTAATTGTTAATTGATCCTAAGAATATAATCAAAGCTAACCTGTTAACTAATATTGTATGTCAAGTTACTTTTTAATATTTTTATATTATTTGACCTTAACTTCACTAAAACTTTAAGATTCTCACCTGTCTTATCGCCTATAAATTTTTTATAACAGTAAATACTATGGGATTAATTAATTTAAAGTAAAGGTGCGAAATAGTTTAAATTATATAAGGAAAAACACTTATGGCTAATTTTCAAAAAGATAAAGGAGCTTATCTTAACAAGCGAGAAGAGCTTGACATCAATATAGGAGAATATTTATTAAAACTAAAACGACGTTGGGTTCCAGCCTTTGCTGTTTTTGTTTTCACGGTTGGTACAACGGCTTTTCTGAGTAGTTTCTTAGAAAAAACGTACAAGTCAGAAGGAAAAATTCTTTTCAAAAAGAACCCAGTAGGATCTTTAGTTGATATTGGCGAAGATACAAACCAGTTTAGTTCATTATTAAACGATCAAACGCCTCTAAGTACAGAGGAGTTGCGCATAACTTCTCAGCCAGTTTTGCAACAAACTATCGATCAGCTTAAGTTAGAAGATGAAGAAGGAAATCCTCTCAATACTAAAGAGTTAGAGAAACGATTGAATGTAGAAATTGTAGGTGGAACTGATGTTATTTCCTTAAGCTATCGAGATCAAGACCCTGTTACTGCTTCTAAAGTTGTAAACGCCTTGATGGATATATATATTAAAGAACAGGCGATTAGTAATCAATCTGCTACTGTTAATGCCGACAGTTTTATTACTAATACTATTCCTAAAATAGAGGGTAAACTTCAATCTTTAGAATCTCGCTTACAGGATTTTTATGAAAAAAATCAAGTTGTAGATCTCAAAGAGGAAAAAAGAATTTTAGTCACGGAACTGGGAAATCTCAACCGTCAGATTTCCTCTGTCGGAGCTGATCTTCAGGGTAAGAAGGCTCAGACTAGTAGTTTGCAAAACCAATTAGGCTTAGATTTAAAACAAGCGATCGCTGCTAATCAACTAGGTAGTACTCCCCAAGTACAAAGTATTCTGGAGCAGTTAGGTGCTACAGAAACGCAATTATCTCAAGAACGCCAGAGGTTTAAAGATAACCACCCAGCCGTTGCTAGCCTAAATGAGAAAAAAGAAAATTTAAATGCTCAACTGCAACAATTGATTCGTCAATATGTAGGAGCTCAAGTTTCTGAGGGGTTACTCCAAAGCGGAAATCTTAAGGAAAATCAGTTAGAAAAATTTATTGGTCTCAAGATAGAGGAGTTAAGTTTACAGACAGAACTAGCTTCTCTATATCAATATCAGCAAGTCTATCTAGATCGAGCCAAAGACATACCTAGATTGGAGAAACAGGAGCAATCATTATTACGTGAGGTTGACAGTGCCCGTTCTACCTACAGCACTTTGTTGGGTAACAAGCAAGAACTGGAATTATTGATCAATCAACAAACAGGTAATGCTGAGGTCATAGAATTGGGTAAAGTTCCCGAAGAAGGTAGTACGGGAAGAATGGCATTAATGGCTTTAGGAGTATTGATGGGACTCTTCCTCTCTAATCTGACAGCAATTTTGCTTGAGATGCAGGATCGCACTCTTAAAACTATTCCCGAAGTCAAGCAAAAGTTTACTTATCAAGTTCTAGGTATTATTCCCTTAGACTCCCTTCAAGATAGTCAAAGAGGAATTGTCGTTCAAAGGGAGCCGGATTCCTTTGCCAGCGAAATTTATCGTATGATTCAAACTAACTTGAAATTTTTGTCTATAAAACGACAACCTAAAGTTATTTTGATGACTAGCTCAGTTCCAGGAGAAGGAAAATCAACGGTTACCGCCAATTTAGCAGCAGCAATGGCTCAGTTAGGTCGTAAAGTTATGATTATTGACGGTGATTTAAGAAAAGCTTCACAACATGAACTATGGCAAGTGAGTAATCGAGCGGGAGTCAAAGATATAGTAGCGCACAAGAAATCCATATCTCAGGTGGTGGTTCAGCCAATGAAGCAACTAGACTTACTAACCTCAGGAACAATTGCCCCTAATCCTCTGGCATTGTTAGATTCACTAGAAATGAGCGAATTAGTTGCAATGGCTAGAAAAGAATATGATCTGGTGGTTATTGATGCCCCTCCATTATCTGTAACAGCAGATGTCTTAACCCTCAGTAAACTAGCCGATGGGATTTTATTTGTAACTAGACCAGGCATAGTCGAAACTGAAAGTGCTGAATTGGCGCAGGAAACTATAACTAATGCCAACCTATCCCAAAAGGTTTTAGGGATGGTTATCAATGGTGTCAAACCGAATGAGTTTGATCGCTATTCTTATCATGCGAAATATAGTAAAAACTATTTTTCTAAACCCTCAGAAAGCACCCATTCCAAGACAGCGACTGCTTAAAATTACATAATATAATTTTGCTATTTTATTCGTATCCCTTAGGAATTAACAATTACTTGGAGCTGCTCTCATACATCATAAAATGAAACAATCAACAATCGTGCTTGGTTTAGATGCTGCTGAACCTAGATTAATTGAAGACTGGATGGCGGCAGGACACCTACCTAATCTAAGCAGGATTTGTCAAGCAGGAATTTATGGACGTTTAGATAATACAGTAAATTACTGCGGTGTCCCGACAGAATATTCGACCACAGAGCCTCTGTGGGCAACTTTTTCTACAGGATGTCGTGCTGATACTTTAGGCTATTGGGATACTGTTAGCTACAATCCAGACAATTACAAAATAGTCTGTGATATTGTTACCAGCGGTTATGACTATCAAGAATATCCTCCTTTTTATGCTCTGGGAGAAAATTACAAAGTAGCAGTCTTGGATGTTCCCGTTACAACTCTTACTAATAATCTTAATGGAGTGCAAATTTTAGGTTGGGGAGGACATTATCCCTATACTGTGAGCGCTTCTAATCCCCCCGAAATTTTCGACCAGATTATTCAAAAATACGGCAAAAATCCAGTTTTACATAATGATAATGGTTTATGGTGGAACCCTAAATATGTCACTTGGATTCAAGAAGCTTTGACACAAAGCATCGAGGGACACTGCGCGATCGCCTGTGAACTACTAAAACAGGAACAATGGGATTTGTTTTTGATGGTATTTGGGGAAACTCATACTGTAGGTCATGACTTATACAACCATAGCCAGGCAGATCACCCTGTATATAACTTTCTCAGTAACAAAGGAACTAAACCCGATCCAGTATTAAATGTCTATCAGCAAGTTGATACTGCTATTGGCGAGATTTTAGAGTCTGCTCCCCAAGATGTTAATGTATTATGTTTTTCCGTTCATGGTATGGCAGCCAATTTTACCGATCTATTAAGTATGGCTGTATTACCAGAGTTACTATATCGCTTTCACTTTGGTAAAGCGGCGATCGCTCCTGGTAAAGTTGGCTCTACTCCAGATCCGATTGTAACTAAACCGATTAGGAACTCTTGGCCGGGAGAGATTTGGAGTCAAGTTTACGAACCCAATCCCCTGAAAAAATTATTCCGTACTTGGACTCATAAAAAATTTTTGAGAGGTTCAAAACATGGTTTGCTTTCTCCTTATAGCTTATTAGATGAGCCAATAGAGCAGGAATTAGCTATGGGCTGGATGCCCAGTATGTGGTATTCTCCTCTGTGGCCAGAAATGAAAGCATTTGCTTTACCAGCATTTACCAATGGTCATATTCGGATTAACCTCAAGGGAAGAGATCGTGATGGAGTTGTTGAGGCTTCTGAGTATGATGCTTTATGTACAGAATTAACCGAAATTCTCCATGACCTTGTAGACGGTAGAAACGGACATCGAGTAGTTAAACAAGTAGTTAAAACTCATTCCACGCCCCTAGACGACAATCCTAAGCTACCAGATGCAGACCTAGTTGTAATATGGCAAGAACCAATTACAGATGTAGTTGACAGTTCAAGATTGGGACGGGTTGGTCCGTTAACTCACTGCCGTGCCGGTGGTCATAAAGGTCAAGGTTTTCTACTGGCAAAAGGACCCGATGTTCCTGCTGGGACGGGTTTTTCTTCAGGTGAGACCGTAGATTTAGCTCCCACCATTTTAAATTTAATGAACGCAGAAATCCCCCAGTATTTTGATGGAAAAACCTTGTTTCAAAATGCTTCTGGTTCAGTATAGTTGGCATGACTTCATAAAAATGTCTTAAATTTTAATGAATATTTAATATTTGAGCGATAAGCAAAGTAACAAAATATTAAATAATTATTTGGATTGTAAGTTACAAGCATGCTTTATTTGGACAATCAAGATTGATGAAACCAGTAGTATCAGTTGTAATACCTGCGTATAACAGTGAAGATTATATCGCTCAAGCTCTAAAATCAGTTTTTGCGCAAACTTACCACAATTTTGAAATTATTTTAGTTGATGATGCTTCAACCGATTCAACTCTAAAAATTGCTCGAAGCTTTAATGATCATCGACTCACAATTATTGAGAATTTGCAAAATAGAGGCGTAAGTTGCGCTCGCAATTTGGGAATTAGAAGAGCACAGGGAAACTGGATTGCTCTTCTCGATTCAGACGATTGGTATGCACCTAGACGGTTAGAAAATTTGCTAAAAGTTGCATTAGAACAAAATGCCGATCTGGTTGCCGATGATTTATTTTTAGTTCGAGAACAAGAAAAATCTCCTTGGAGTACTTTGCTACAAGAAAATCAACAACAGATTATCTCTTGGGAATTAATCGACGCTGCTAGATTCGTGCAAACCGATCGCCCTGCTCCGATAAATGCTCCCAAAAAATGGAGTTATGGCTATACTAAACCCTTGATCAAACGAGAATTTTTGCACAAACACAATCTTGAGTACAACGAATTAATTAGTGTCGGGGAAGATTTTGTGCTTTATTTACAATGTTTGCTCAAGAAAGCGCGTTTTTTACTAATAGCTCATCCCTATTATTATTATCGAATTCGTGACCTGTCTCTTTCTAGCAGAAAGCCAACCGAGTATTTAGCCCAGTCTTGGGAAATAACTCAAAGCTTTATAAATTTTGAAAACGTTTCTGAAGCAAATCCTGAACTACTTAAAGTAATATATCAAAATCTCAAAACTTTTAAAAACAGGCTAGCTTACTATCGTACAGTAGAATACTTTAAACAAAAAAAACTTTTGAGTGCTTTAAGACAGATACTTATCTGTCCTTATGTTTTGATTGATTTTATAAATAAGCTGATTACTGTTTTCGATAACCAAATATTATCTATTTTTTTCTCCAAGCGATTAAGTATATTAATTTGACTTTTGATTGCTTACATTAAAAAGTAGAGTTTAAAAGATATTTTGCTGGCGTTAAAAATAAAGATTTAGCCGACCAAAAACTATCTATAAAACTAAAGTTCAGAAAATATTTTAGATTTATTTTTAAATTTGTTTCAATTTGATAGTATTTAGATTATGGCAAAAAGCACAAATAATATACTCAGAATATTTGAAATAGTTTTTTCAATCTGCACTTTAATTCATATATCTCAAGCTATTACACCTCTATTTTTAATTAAAGGAGCAAATGAGGGAGACGGCATTATCATTGCGAACTTCGATCTTTCTCTCCATGCAAAAATATCGGTCTTGATCTATTTTGTGACCTTCATCTTATTAGCCTTACGCTGGAAAAAAGTACTGGCAACCATTTCTAGTAATAAACTTCTTTGGATTCTCATCGGAATCGTTTGTTTCTCTTATTTTTGGTCAATTAATCCCAGCCAAACTATGAGGTTTACTGTGTATGCGATTGGTACCACAGGTTTTGGTCTTTATTTGGCAACTCGCTACACTCTAGAGGAACAATTGAAACTTATTGGCTGGACTTACGGTATATTGCTAATTTTGAGCTTATTATTTGTAATCGCCATACCCTATTACGGGATAATGGGTGGAATTCATGAAGGTGCGATGCGGGGAGTTTTTACTCATAAAAACCAATTTGGAGCCTTTATGGCACCTGGAGGAGTAATCTTTTGGTTAAATGCTCTTCGAGGAGGTAAATATAGTTGGATCTATTGGTGTCTACTCGTCCTTAGCTGCGCCACCATGGTTATGTCTAAATCAACAACAGCTTTAGCTACTTTTGCCGTCATGCTGATGTTGTGCCTGGTTTATCGTATTTTTCGTTGGCGATATGAAGTAATGGTTTCAGCCGTCTTAGCTGTGACCATTGTGGGTATTGCCAGTTTAATTTGGATTGCTGGATACATAGGTTCAGATACTCTGTTTAGTTCTGTAGGCAAAGATGCCACGTTGTCAGGTAGAATTTTTATCTG
Source organism: Pleurocapsa sp. PCC 7319 (assembly GCF_000332195.1). Taxonomy (NCBI): domain Bacteria; kingdom Bacillati; phylum Cyanobacteriota; class Cyanophyceae; order Pleurocapsales; family Pleurocapsaceae; genus Pleurocapsa; species Pleurocapsa sp. PCC 7319. Next base: position 946,753 of record NZ_KB235922.1, on the reverse strand, counting down.
GCAAGCTGTATGGGAACAAATTCAGCTTCGTCCTTGGTTGGGTTATGGATTAGCTGCATTTTGGAATGGTTTAAGCGGTCCTTCTGCCTATATACAGTTGGCAGTGAGAATACCAGTCATTTATTCTCACAATGGATTTCTGGATCTTTGGCTATCAATAGGATTTGTAGGTTTAGCTGTTTTTGTTGCCAGTTTTTTAAGTACTACAACACAGTCGCTAGCATTGTTGAGAAAAACTAACAGTCCTGAGGGATTCTGGCCTCTCCTCATTTTGACGTATATCTTTTTATCAAATTTAACGGAAGGAACATTTTCAGATCTGAGTAGCTCCTTTTGGGCGATTTATGTCGCAGTATCCTACTCTTTAGTCATAGCTAAAAATAATCAATATGCAATTTCTGAATAATTTGAGTTTGAATATTCAGGAAATACCAAATAAATCATGAATCTAGCGGAGATTAGGTTAAAAACTACAAATTTATTGCAGAGTAGTTTGGCAAGGGATACATTTTGGCTATTATTGTCTAAATTATTCACCGTAATCATTCAAGCAGGGTATTTTATTATTGTTGCCCGCCTATTAGGAAAAGAAAATTATGGTTCTTTTCTCGTCATCACTGCCGCAGCTAACATTGTTTTTCCTTTTGTTGCTCTAGGTAGCGATCATGTTTTGGTCAAAAATGTTGCTACCAATAGAAGCTCTTTTCAGACATTTTGGGGCAATACTTTGGTTCTATTAACTGCTAATGGAGCTGCTATAACTATTATTTTGTTGTTGCTTTCTCCTGTCATTTTCCCTACAGAACTTGCTTGGGGGACAATTCTGCTAATTTTGTTGGCAGATTTGCTTTGCTTGGGATTATTTGATATCAGCCTCAAAGCATTAATTGCCGGTGATTTAGTAAAAAAGACAGCCCAACTGGGAATATTCAGCAATTGTGGCAAATTACTGGCTGCTTTATCTTTGTCGGTATTTGTTGCTCAACCAAATATTACTAATTGGAGTTACTTATATCTTACTAGTTCGGTAATTACTGCTGCGATCGCTATTTTACTAGTTAATAAGATGCTAGGTTCTCCCCGTCCTATATGGTCTCATTTAAAATCTAATGTTGAAGAGGGATTATATTTTTCCATTAGTGCTTCGGCAAATAACATCAATGCGAATCTAGATAAATCTATGTTGGGAAAATTATCTAGTGTTGCCGCAACAGGTATCTATGGCTCAGCCTATCGTTTTATTGATGTGGGTAACGTGCCCTTATTTGCCTTGTCTGGCGCTACTTATACTAGATTTTTTCAGCATGGGGCTTCTGGAATCAAAGGTAGTTTGGGTTTTGCTAGACGTTTATTACCTATGATTGCCTTTTATGCGATCGCCAGCATTATTGGCTATTGGGTTCTGGCTCCGTATATTCCTGTAATTTTAGGGGAGGAATATCGAGAAGCGATTGAAGCTTTATTATGGTTGTCACCCTTACCGGCGATCGCCGCTTTTCAGTATCTGGCTGCTGATACCCTGACTGGTTCAGGACATCAAAAAGCCCGCAGCATAGTACAAGTAGCAGCCGCTATCATCAACGTGATCTTAAACATAGTACTTATTCCACAATTTTCCTGGCAAGGTGCAGCCTGGGCAACTCTCATTTCAGATTCTCTCAGGTTAGTTTGCCTCTGGTCGATCGTTTTTATTTTGTTGCGTCGTGAACAGCCATAGGTCATTTTTGCAGTTTTTTTGCATTTTTACAGTTTTTTTGCAATTTTTTGCAGCCTAGATATTCCCCATAAACCTCATGAAAGCTCATATAAACTACTTAAAGTAGTACATCGCTAAGTTGTTTCATGTAAAGGTTTCAAGAAGTTTGTCTCGATCAAATATTAATCACTACACTTTGCTCTATAATTTTGGGCAAAGCATAACAAAGTCATGAAAATACTAGGAATATCTGCATACTACCATGATAGTGCAGCAGCTTTAGTCATTGATGGCGAAATTGTAGCTGCCGCTCAAGAAGAGCGTTTTTCTCGGAAGAAACATGATGCTAGATTTCCCTATAAAGCGATCTCTTACTGTCTCCAAGAAGTAGGGATTAGACTTAAAGATCTAGACAATATTGTTTTCTATGAAAAGCCTTTTATCACTTTTGAACGTTTGTTAGAGACCTATCTAGCTTACGCGCCAAAGGGTTTTAACTCTTTTCTGATGGCGATGCCAGTATGGCTTAAAGAAAAACTCTATCTCAAAGCAGTCCTGAAAAGAGAACTAGCTTCTCTAGGGGATTGTAAACAATCTCAATTGCCCAAATTACTATTTACCGAACACCATCAATCCCATGCTGCTGCTGCTTTTTTCCCTAGTCCCTTCCCACGGGCAGCAGTTCTCTGTCTTGATGCTGTTGGTGAATGGGCGACTTCGTCCGTTTGGTTGGGGGATGGTAATCAGTTAACACCTAAATGGCAGCTTAACTTTCCCCATTCTTTGGGTATGCTTTACTCAGCTTTCACTTACTATACGGGATTTAAAGTTAATTCGGGTGAATACAAGCTCATGGGGTTAGCACCCTATGGAGAACCAAAATATGAAAATTTAATCTTGGATAATCTTCTGGAATTAAAAGGAGATGGTACATTTCGGCTGAATATGAATTATTTCAATTACGCTACAGGTGTTACCATGACTAACCGTAAGTTTGACCGGTTATTTGGTGCTCCTCCCCGTAAACCAGAAAGCAAGCTAACTCAGCGTGAGATGGATATTGCCGCTTCGATCCAAAAAGTAACAGAAAAAATTGTGTTGGACTTATGTCGCACAGTCAAACAAGAGTTACAACAAGATTATTTATGTCTGGCTGGTGGGGTAGGACTCAACTGTGTTGCCAATGGCAAGATTTTACGAGCAGGAATCTTTAAGGACATTTGGATTCAACCAGCAGCAGGAGATGCTGGTAGTGCGATCGGTGCAGCCCTAGCAATTTGGCATCAATATCATGACCAACAGCGTTCAGTTAACGGCAAGGATAAAATGTGCGGTTCTTACCTAGGACCCAGGTTTAGTAAAACAGAAATTAGCAGTTATTTAGATCGAGTTGAAGCCAAATATCACTATCTCGAAGATGAACAACTATTGCCGAAACTAGCCGAGATACTGGCGGCAGAAAATGTGGTGGGATGGTTTCAAGGCAGGATGGAATTTGGACCGAGAGCTTTAGGAGGTCGTTCTATTATAGGCGATCCACGCAGTCCCAAGATGCAATCAGTGATGAACCTGAAAATTAAATATCGAGAGTCTTTTAGACCTTTTGCTCCTTCAGTATTAATTGATCGAGTTACAGACTATTTTCAGATCGATCGCTCCAGTCCTTATATGTTGATGGTAGCCCCAGTGCAAGAAGATGTACGCCTCTCGATGACACCACAACAGCAAGAATTATTTGGCATCGACCAGTTAAAAGTTCCTCGTTCTAAAATTCCTGCTGTCACTCATGTAGATTATTCTGCTCGCATTCAAACAGTTCATCAAGAGACCAATCCGCGCTATTACGAATTAATTCGTCAGTTTGAAACTAAAACGGGTTGTGGTGCGATTGTCAATACTTCTTTTAATGTTCGTGGAGAGCCGATCGTTTGTACACCAGAAGATGCTTATCGTTGCTTCATGCGGACAGAAATGGACTATTTAGTACTGGAAAATTTTCTACTAGCCAAAACTGACCAACCTGCCTGGCAGAAAGATGATTCTTGGCAAGAGGAATTTGAGTTAGATTAAGACACTATTATGATGCATGAAATACCGACACTTAACCGACAGCAATTACGCAATTTTGGCTTAATTACCGGAGCAATTTTTGTGGTGTTGTTTAGCTTATTATTACCTTTAATTAGAGGTCATAGTATGGCTATTTGGCCTTGGATAATTGCTTTACCCTTATGGTTTGTAGGAATTTTAAGTCCAAATAGTCTGAAGCCGGTCTATAACGTTTGGATGCGTATTGGTCTGGTATTGGGTTGGATTAATACCAGAATTATTCTGGGTATAGTTTATTATCTTGTTTTGTTTCCTATGGGAATCATAATGCGTCTTTTAAATGACGATCCCTTAGAACAAAAACTGAATCACAAGCTCATAACATATCGGATTGATAGCACCCCGATTAAACAATCGAATATGGAGAAGCCTTATTAATGTTTGCAAATACTTGGGAATTTGTTAGCGATCTTTGGGGATACATTTACGAAAGGAAAAAGTTTTGGCTTGCCCCACTCATTATTTGTTTAGTTCTTTTAGGAGCTTTAATTGTTTTGACTCAAGGTTCGGCGATCGCACCTTTTATTTACACTATATTTTAACTATCTAAATCATAAGTTAGGAGTCAGATCGAAAATCTTTTGACTCCTAACAATTATCTTATTTTGATTTAAATTTGCTACATTAGACTGACGCTTCAGACGCGAATATTGTTAATTAGCAATCAAATTTTACATGAAGTAGTGCTTGATTTTCTAACTTAATTTATGTTGCGTTATCTACTAATTTTAATCGCTACAGTAACCTCTATAGCGTCCCTGGAGTTTTTTATAATTCCTTTTGCTTGGATTTTTCTTTTATGGTTTATGGTCTTTTTTTATGCAGCCAGAACCAGTAAAAAAAGTAGTTCAGCGCAATTAATTTACTTCAACATTAGCCTAGTATTGATGATCTTAGGAATTTATGAAATTTATTTGGGTACTAGAGAAATTGAGCGTTACGGTATTACCGAATATAATCGCGATCGGGCTGGTAATCCCATTCTTTGGTATACAGAAAATGATCTTCTTGGTTATGCTCCTAAGAAAAATATAGCTGTAAATACAACTAAGAAATTTTTTGATGAATTGGTTTTTGATGTAGTTTATACTATTGATAAAAATGGATTACGGGCTACTCCTCCTCCTCAAGACCCTAACGAACAAGAATGTATCCTATTCTTGGGTGATTCCCTAACCTTTGGAGAAGGAGTTAATGATCAAGAAACTTTACCGCACATTACTAGTTTAAAAACCAATCAACAGTTTCAGTTCTATAACTTTGCATTCCGTGGGTATGGTCCTCATCAAATGCTAGCCTCTTTAGAGCAAGGAAGAATTGCTGAAATTGCCAAATGTCAACCAAAATATGCCATTTTTCAGGTTATTAGCGATCATGTACCTCGTGTAGCAGGCTTATCTGCTTGGGATCCTAATGGACCCAGGTTTATCTTGAATGAAAATGGAGAAGTTGTTAGAGATGGTAATTTCGGCGATCATAGCCTGATTCCTAGCAATTTTATAACTATAAAAATCCAGAAAAACTTACAAAAATCTCTAATTTTAGAAAAAATTTTTTTCAAGCCACGACCTATTAAGCAAGATGATATAGATTTATTAGTTGGAATAGTTGATAGTTTCAGTGATACTTTTAAAACTGATTATCCAGATAGCGAACTTCATGTGATTTTTTGGAATACAAGTGATGCTACCAACAAACAAGAAATTATTGAAGGTTTGAAAGCTCATAATCTTAAAATACATTTAATCAATGATATTATTCCTGATTATGATAATAATCCTTCTAGATATCAAATAAGTAAATATGATTCGCATCCCAATGCATTAGCCAATAAAAAAATAGCAGATTATATAACTAAAAATATCTTAGAATACAAATAAAAAACTATGGTTAAAATTCACAATTGATTAAATATAGTAGTAATTTACTAGATTTGTACATATTATATTTGAGTTACTAAATAATTTATGTGAGCAAGTAACGAGAAATAGAGTATAAAAATCATCTTATATTATTTTAAAATACTATTTACCATCGTTCTGGGTTTAAAGCCTCTTTCTTCTAGGAAGACTTCTTTTAGTAATTAGTAATTAGTAATTAGTAGTCAATTTGAACTAAAAACTAAAAACTAACAACCAGAATCACCGACTCTTTAGGACGGTGAGGAGTCAAAGAGTATTAATTGAGATATTCTATCTGCTAATGTTTGCTTATAATTATAATCTTTTTTCTAACTTCATACTGAAGTAATACTTATTGGGTAAAAAGTATTTTTAAATACTCTTCCGGAGGATAATCGAGCAGCTTCTCACTAATAGAGAAAATGAATAGATAATGTAGATAATGTGCTAGATAAACAGCTAAAAAATCTAAGAAACGTTATGGTTATTATTGATTTTTCAACATGATTGTTATCAATCTGGCATATATAAAGCAAATCATTGATAACAAATGACTATCTATTAACTTAAAGTCGAAATCATGCTATTTAATTCTTTTGAATTTGTTTTTCTGTTTCTACCTATTACCTTGGTAGTTTTTTTCTGGATAGGCAGGAAAGTAAAACAAGTTAAACAGCAATTGCCGCTCTTGTGGCTGGTACTTGCTTCTTTATTTTTTTACGCTTGGTGGAAGCCGCTCAACTTACCCTTGATTATCGTATCTATCCTTGTCAACTACGGATTAGGATACTTATTGGGTAATGTGTTGGCGAAAGGAGCAGCCAAAAAAGCAGTACTTACTCTCGGTATTATTTTCAATTTAGGATTAATTTGCTACTTTAAATATTCTGGCTTTCTTATTAGTAACGTTAACCAGTTTATCGGTACTGATTTTTATGTACCTTCTGTAGTAATTCCCTTAGCAATTTCTTTTTTTACTTTTCAACAAATAGCTTACTTAGTTGATGCTTATAAAGGAGAAACTAAAGAATACAGTATTCTCAGATACATGTTGTTCGTTTGCTTTTTCCCGCAACTAATTGCTGGACCAATTGTACATCATAAAGAAGTACTACCACAATTTGACAAGGCATCGACTTACAGTTTTTCTCAAAGAACCTTAGCCATCGGTTTAACAGTTTTTGTAGCTGGCTTATTTAAGAAAGTGATCTTTGCCGATCGCATTGCTGAATATTCTAATTTGGCTTTTGCTGCTGCTGCTCAAGGAATCGACCTTACCTTCTCCGAGTCTTGGGTTGGTGCATTAGGCTATACTATGCAACTATATTTTGATTTTTCTGGTTACTCTGATATGGCGATCGGGGCAGCCTATATGTTTGGCATTAGACTGCCCTTAAATTTTAATTCACCCTACAAAGCGATCAGTATTGTTGATTTCTGGCGAAGGTGGCATATTACCCTCTCTCATTTTTTACGTGACTATATCTACATTCCTCTTGGGGGCAGTAGAAAAGGAGAGTTAAGGCGCTACTCTAACTTACTAATTACAATGCTCCTGGGAGGATTATGGCATGGTGCAGGGTGGACATTTATTTTTTGGGGTGGTTTACATGGTATCTATTTAGTTATCAATCATCTATACCGTTCTCTGCGTCAAGCTTTAGGTCATAATTTGAAAAATGATAATTGGTTGCTACGAGGTATGGGCTGGTTAGCTACCTTTATGGCAGTAGTTATTTCCTGGGTATTTTTTCGTGCTAATAGTTTTGAGACGGCAACTGCGATCCTCAAGTCCATGTTTGGCTTTAATGGCATCGAGTTACCAATCTTTCTTGAACCTTATTTAGGATTTTTAAGAAATCTAGGAATTGGCTTTCTAGGTTTCACAGTTAATGTGGGTATTAGTCAAAAATATGCCACTTTTGGTATTGTGATTTTATTATTTATTGCTTGGTTTACTCCTAATACCCAACAATGGATGAGTATATACAATCCAACTTTGACTGAACCAGTTGAATCTTATCAACCACAGTGGCAAAAGCAATTCTGGAAATACTTATCCTGGAGACCAAATAAAATTTGGACAGTAATTGTTGCGGGGCTAACATCAATTTCACTACTTTGTTTTGCTCGAGTTAGTGAATTTTTGTACTTCCAATTTTAATTTCTCAAGTAGACAAAATACATATTATTTACTTACTAATCTAGAAAATGGATCTTAAGAGTGCGGCCACAGAATTATTTAGTTTTAATAAAGATAAACCCCTAGACTTGTCAGTATCTCAAGATTCCCCACAAAATAAAAATTCAGGATTTAGCTTTAAGCTATATGGGCTAGTAACTTTTTTATTATTAGGGTCTGTTACAGCCATAAACTGGGCGATCGATCCTCTTTGGTATAGCCATGGCAATATACTGACTGGTAAGAATTTTGCTTTTAACGAAAGAATTACCAAAACTAATTTATTCCTCAGAACTAAAGATAAGTCAAACTATGACTGCATTATTCTGGGTAGTTCTAGAGCGATCGCCTTAAGAGTGTCCAATTTCCCAGATAGCAAATGTTTCAACTATGCTCTTAAAGGTGCGGAAATACCTGATTTTGTTAATTATGCTGATTTTTTACAAGCACAAGGTTTAAAACCTAAAATTGTCTACATAGGGGTAGATGGTCTCAATTTTGTGGCTCAAGACAGAACAGAAAAAGAGCCACTTAATGTGGAGAACCTAGCAACGAAATCCCCTCTAGAAGCTTATTTATCGGCTGATGTATTATTATTTTCTGCTATGACTCTTCTGGGATTGAGTCCCGATCCTGGAAATTATTATGATCGAAATTTTGAACCATTAGATTTTGCTCATCCACCAGTTTACAATCCAGAATTTTATAAACCCGCCCCGCCGCAACAATGCGATCTTTCTGCAGTAGAAACTTTTGCTAATCTCAGAAAGTTTTTTCCTGAAGCCAAGTTTGTGGGCTATGTACCATCAAGATCTGCCTGGAGTATGATCAATGACACCTATGGCAGAGGTTTAATGGACTGTTATTTAAAGGGATTTCATCAGCTAGCTCAAAGTTATGATGCGATGTATGATTTTTCAGCTCCTTCAACAATTACTAAAAATCCTGACCATACTTTTGATGGCAGCCATTATTCAGTCATAGTAAATAATAAAATAGCCAAAATTATACAGGGAAAAGCCGATCCTAATTTTGGGATTAGGGTTGACCAGTATCAGTTTGAAGAGTATCGAAATCTTTATCGGCAAAAACTGCGCAGTTTTTTGTCCGAGAATAATGAGTTAAAACATTGGCAAGAATAAATAAGTAGGTGGGTGTAATTAAATATAAAATGCCTACGGCAAGGGAATAGGGAATAGGGAAATAGCTTAATAGTATGGTTTTATAAATTATTCTGCCTACCTACTTAGACCATGTAACTAAAGCTAGTAGCCAATAGCTAATGGACAAAAAAACTAGATAAAAGTAGTCTCCCATCGCAATTTGCAATCGGAGACTCAATTCTACTAGATTTTAGGTTTTAGGACTTATTGGTTGTGTGGTTTATTTTGCCTATTTTACTTAACTGCGATCGCCTCATTTCAGGAGGAATTGCCAGACTTTGAATTACTTGATACTTTCTTTCAGCTTCCATTTGCTTGAGCTTTGTATAATCAAGCCAATGAATACAGTTAACAGGACAAGTATCAATCGCTTCGTCAATTAATTCTTCCGTATCTCCATTTTGATTAAACACTCTGGATCTACCGTAGTCTGGTTCGATGTAAAAGGTATTAGAAGCAACATGAGCACAGTGTTTGCAGCCAATACAGATGTTTTCATCTACATAGACCCCTTTTTGGCGGTTGATTCCACCTAGTTCCGGCTCAAAGCCGCTTCTTTCGACCGTATCTCTAAGAATTCCACCTAATTCTGGTTCTAAACCACTTTTTTGCTCAGATGAAAAATCGGCCATTACGCACTCCAGCGTTGAACAACTAAGCGAATTGAACCATCTTGATTTTTTTCTTGTTCAGTAATGGCAAACCCTTGATTTGCAGTTTCATTAACTACTGTGTGATAAGCATAGCGTTGCGTAACTTGACGCAAGAACCCTTCTACGGTTAATGGATTTTGCCAATACTGTAAATCAGCTACAAGCTCATACTCCTTGCCATTCCAGCTAAATCCTACATCGTAGTTATTATCTTGCTCTACGATCACATCTGCTTTTACGGTTTGCTCTTGATATCCTCGGACAATTCCTGGTCCATTTTTCCAATCTATATCTAGATCGCTTAAAGCGGCTTTCAAAGAATCTAAATTACGAATTTTAGTTTTGATATTGCTGAAATGTGACATAAATTTCCTCTATGAAATCGAAATAAATTTACGAAAGCTGTTTTATTAAACTATCTAAAATTACCAGTCGCTGTAGTTGCTTTGAGTAGCTACGGTCGCCGACTGAGTTGCTTTTTGAGCGTAGAAGTCAGAGGTTGTTTTCTGGTCAACAACAACACCTAACTGCGCTTCAATTGCTGCTGTCACCTCTTGACAAGATGAGCCAACAATACCTGTAACTGTTTCTTTAACCCGACCATCTGGATAAATAATGAACTCTAGTGTTTCCATGTAAGTGCGATCGCTTATTTGGCATTTACTCTGACTTCTAGAAAACAAAAATTTTCAGCTAACAGAGTCGCTAGTTTTCGTTATATCGTTCTCAAGATAAATATTTTGAGTAATTGCCTTAATACTATGAGAATCTTATCAAATATTAATAAAGTGTGCTTAGTTTACTTCTACATATTTTAAGTTTTCCGTATATCAAGTTTAGAGTCAAGAGGATAAAGGTCACAAAAAATATTTTGTTAATAAAAATATACAATTATTTAATTTGGTCAATAATATATTTTTGGGAAGTAACAATAATTTTTTAATTATTTGGTCTCATTGAAGCCACAAACTCAGATAATAAAATCTGTTATGTGTTGAGGTTAGAGTTAGAAATGATTATTGAAAAAACTACCAGTCCCATCAAAGTTGGCGTTTTAGGTTTTGGAGGTTTAGGACAAGCCGCCGCCAAAGTATTAGCCCCCAAGGCAGAGATGAAATTGGTAGTCGTAGCAGATCATCAAGGGTATGTTTACGATTCGGCAGGATTAAATATTGATGCCGCGATTTCCATCTATCGCGATCGCCATTCGGTCGGATATTTAGCTCAAAATGGCACTCTGAGTAGTAACAGTATTCAAGATGTCATTAAAAATGCTGCGGTAGATGGATATTTTTTGGCTTTGCCTAATTTACCCAATACCTTCATGGCAGATGTAGCTAAGCAGTTTATTCAGTCTGGATGGCAAGGTGTCTTAGTAGATGCGTTAAAACGTACTAGTGCAGTAGAACAACTATTAGAATTGCAATCAGATCTACAACAAGCTGGTATTACATATTTAACAGGTTGTGGTGCAACTCCAGGTTTGCTAACTGCAGCAGCAGCGGTCGCTGCTCAAAGCTATGCTGAAATACACAGCGTTAAAATTACTTTTGGAGTAGGAATTGCCAATTGGGAAGCTTACCGCGCTACTATCCGAGAAGATATTGCTCATATGCCTGGATATAACGTAGAGACAGCCAGAGCAATGACCGATCAAGAAGTAGCTATGTTATTAGACAAAACTGACGGTATTATTTCTCTAGAAAATATGGAACACGCCGACGATATCATGCTGGAGTTAGCTGGTATTTGTAGTCGCGATCGCGTAACTGTTGGAGGGGTAGTAGATACTCGCAACCCCAAAAAACCCCTTAGCACCAACGTTAAGATCACAGGACGTACTTTTGAAGGGAAGATTTCGACCCATACTTTTACCTTGGGAGATGAAACTAGTATGGCAGCCAATGTTTGTGGTCCTGCTTTTGGCTATCTTAAAGCAGGTATGGCTTTAAACTGTCGTGGAATTACCGGTTTGTTTACCGCCGCAGAAATTATGCCTCAATTTGTTAAATAACCTCAGTTAGGGTCAGGGCATTTTTAAGAGTGAGGTCAGCTATCAGCTCTAAGCTTTTTGAACATCCGTTCGATACTCAAGTTATAGCATTACGCTTTAAGCTTAGGACATAACATATTTGTTCAAAGGGAATAGGGAATAGGGAATAGGGAATAGAAAATGTCCTAATGTTTTCTCGTAGTGCTATAAATAACCATTGGTTTGCAACTAAAAAAGGCGATCGCCAGAGGCGATCGCCTTAATAACCAAATAAAGAAACGGCTACGCCGTAGCTATTAGCTATTAGCTTCAATCAAATAGAGTCTTAAACTCTACCTGATTGTCGACGACCTAAGAGGTCGGAGTCTTAAACTCAATTACGCTTTTAGCAGTCAAACCAAGGCTAAAAGCTAAAGGCTAAAGGCTAAAAGCTTTAAGATCAAAATTAGTCGGGTAATTGAGTAGTGGGTAGTACTGGATTGTTATCTACCACCAAAACCACATCTTGTAAATCATAATAACTACTAGATGTATTAGTGGTCCCAAGTTCGACTAAAAAAAGTTCTTCATAACTATTCAAATTATTGACCATATCTTGAATAGATGTTTGGGCATAAGCTCCAGGAAGATTAGGTACTGTATCTTGGGGACCTAATAATTGATTGATATTGGCATTGAAATTACATTCTGTTGAATCATATTCAAAGTTCAAGTCATTTACCGAGTCGACATCGTCTAATAAAAGACGCTCTCCTTTGGACATGGATTGAATTAACTGACCATTTTTATAAACTTTTACATCTATATCAATCTCACCAGCACCACATTGATAGGCAGATTCAAAGTAATGTAATTCTAGTCCAAAGTTATCATTATTATCTTGATTAGTAGTGCTGATTGCTGCTGTAGGAAATATGGCAAAAGCAAAACTAGTCAAAGCTGTTGTGAAAATAATTCCCTTAAATTTTTTATTATTCATTGTTTATTATTTTTTTAGATAAATAAGTAATAAATACGCATTAAAACTTACAAATCCAGTTTTTTAATAGTGAATGTATTTCTCAATATATCCATGAATGAAATGATTAACATCAGGTTAAATACCTGTTTTTTTTCTGAAAATAATATGAAGTTTTTAAGTTTAATTAAAGTTTTGATGAAGAGATGATTATAGCCGTACAAAGTTACATTAAGACAAGTTTATTTGATTACTCGTAAGTAATAAGTAATAAGTGTCCTAATAAAAGTCTGTATGGGAGCATCCTATCTTTGTCCACTCTCTTAGGTAATTGACCATCAGCTAATTAAGCTTAGAGCTGGAGCAAAGCTCTTTTATTAAATTTCATTAAATAAGTTTTCTTTATATCTTGCCCGGTGAAATCACCTTGTTGAGAACTTTATAAAACTGATTTAGCATCTCATCTGGTAATCTGAAACCTTGCTGCTTCTTGGTTTTAGTATTATGTCAATCGATATTGAGCCAATACTGCTTATATTGTTAACTTATTAAATTTTTTGAGTCTCACGCAGACTATTTTTGCCTAAAAAAATCTCAAATTAGGTTCTTTTGACCCACTCGGTTAATCGGCATAATTTACGATTAGCGATCGCTATAAATCCATTGGCTACTGTTGACTACATCTGTAAATCTTCATCAAATCTTTAATGACATTTCAGAATAATTGTAGGTTAATGAAGGCAGTTAAATCCGAAGTTATCAATCGAGAAAGGGGTATCTAGTAAAACTTTTGACGATGAAGAACAATTCGCCAGCGCTGAGCAACGGTTTCCAGGCTTCTCTGCGGAAAGATGATTCTTTGATTTTAGAATGTCTTTCAATGCAAATAAAGTTGACTCCTCATAACAAATCGCTTATCAAAGAATTTAGCCACTCTTTTGAAATGTTTGAGGGTCAAATCGGCGATTCTCTGGGTGATTTCCTTTCTGCTTCAGCAAATAATACTCAACAAGAACAAAATTCTCAGTATTTCTATTTAATTTGCCAGGGAAGACTAAGATTGCTGAGCTTTGACGCAGAAAAGCAAAGAGAAGTCTCGGTTCAGTTGCTCACTGAAGGGGACACTTTTGGTATTGATGCTCTTTTTTGTGAAGTCTCCTTAACTTATAGAGCGATCGCTGCAAGTAAGGTTCGAGTAGCCAGAATTTCCCAAGAAAAACTCCAGCCTTTTTTAGCCAGAGAACCGGAACTGCAAAAAAAATGTCTGACTGTTGCTCAACATCGCCAACGCTTAATCTTTTTTAAAACTGCTACTGTTTTACGCTCTCTGCCAAGTCATCGACTACAGCAAATCTGTCCTTATCTATTAGAAAAACGAATTGCTAAAGGGGAATCCCTCGCTCAAGCTGCTACTCCAGAGACAGGTCGATTCTGGTTACGTCGCGGTAAGATTCAGAATCACCCCTCCCCCAGAGGTTTGGACTGGGGTTATCCCGTGCTTACTCCTGTAGATTGGGTTACTCAGACGGATTTATTAGTCTATCAGCTACCCCAACAAAATTGGGAAGCTGTAACAGCGATCGCTCCAATTTTAGATAGTAGTAAATCTGAGTCAGGAGTCGAAGCTCTTAACGGACATAAAACTGATGCGATAGTTCTCCGTCACAAACCAACTCCTCCTACTCCTAGTCGAATTTCTCAGACGGGAAATCCTCCCAACTCATTACTGCCCAAAGTCGAAGAAGAGCCAAAATCTCCAGAGATTGAGTTTCCCAAGCCCTTGAAACGTAAACTGGATTTATGGAGAAACTATCCTTTTATCGAGCAACAAAGTTCATCAGACTGCGGTGCTACCTGTTTAGCAATGATCAGTCAGTACTGGGGCAAGCGATTTAGTATTAACACCTTACGCGATCTGTCCGGGGTTGGTCGTTCTGGAGCCTCTCTCCAAAGATTATCCAAAGCAGCAGAAAGTTTGGGATATCAAGCAAGACCTGTACGAGCTAGCTTGAGTCGTCTCGTTGATCGTAAAAATCCTTGGATAGCCCATTGGCAAGGCGATCACTACGTCGTAGTATATTGGATCAAGGGCGATAAAGTTTTGGTCGCCGACCCAGCTAAGGGAAAATATCGGCTCTCGCGCCAAGATTTTGTGGCTGGCTGGACCGGATATGCTCTGCTGCCAGAACCGACAGAACGTTTATACGAAACTCCTAACGAAAAACGCTCTCTAAGTAGATTTATCCATTTGCTGTGGCCTTATCGCTCTTTGGGGTTGCAGATTATCTTGGCTTCTATACTAATCCAAGTTTTTGGGCTGATTTCTCCCCTATTTACCCAGATTATTGTTGACCAAGTAATGGTCAATAAAAGTCAGAGTACCCTCAATGTATTCGTTTTGGGAGCTTTGATGTTTGGCATTGGGGCTATGCTCCTATCTTCGATTCGGAAGTATCTACTGAGTTATTTTTCTAACCGCCTCGATTTGACTATGATCGGCGGCTTCATCAACTATGCTCTGAAACTACCTCTCAATTTTTTTGAATCTCGCCGAGTGGGAGATATTACTACCAGAGTTCAGGAAAACCAAAAGATCCAGCGTTTTCTGATTGGACAGGTGCTTCTTTCTTGGTTAAATTTCCTGACGGGGTTTGTCTATTTGGGGCTGATGCTCTATTACAATTGGCAGCTTACCGTACTGGTGCTAGCATTAATTCCCCCGATAGTGATTTTGACCCTTGGGGCAACACCCTTGCTACGCAAGATATCTCGAGAGCGGTTTAACGCCGCAGCGGATCAAAACTCCTCGCTGGTTGAGATGATGACGGGAGTATCCACGGTGAAAGCAGCTGCGGCAGAGCAAGAGTTGCGTTGGCGTTGGGAAGATAGCTTAACCCATCAGTTAAATGTGCGATTTAAAGGTCAGAAACTGGCAATTAACTTGGGACTTCTCAGTGGACTAATTAATTCTATTGGTGGCACTGCTTTACTGTGGTACGGAGCAACTCTCGTGATTCAAGGGCAGCTAACGATTGGTCAATATGTGGCTTTCAATATGATGAAAGGTCATATTATCAGCCCAGTGATTGCCTTGGTTGGTCTTTGGGATGAACTTCAAGAAGTGCTAATCTCCGTAGAGCGACTCAATGATGTCTTTGATACTGAGCCAGAAGAAACTTCTGCTAACCAAATGCTAACGCTACCACCTATACGGGGAGATGTGCGGTTGCAAGATGTTGTTTTCCGCTATGAAACTGATGAACAACGCAACGTTCTCCAAAATATTTCCTTTGAGGTGAAAGCGGGACAAACTGTTGCCATAGTCGGTCGTAGTGGTTCGGGGAAGACGACCTTGGTTAAGCTACTTCAGAGTTTATATTATCCAACTAATGGCAACATCTGGATTGACGACCACGATCTGCAGCATGTCTCTCCGCAATCTTTGCGATCGCAACTTGGAGTTGTGCCTCAGGAGTGTTTTTTGTTCTCTGGCACTATTCTCGAAAATATTACTCTTTATCGACCTGAATTTAGCCTCGATCGAGTCATCGAAGTAGCTAAACTCGCTGAAGCTCATGCATTTATTCAAGGGATGCCTTTAGGTTACAACACCAAAGTTGGAGAGCGGGGTACTAACCTCTCTGGGGGACAGCGACAACGAATTGCGATCGCTCGTGCTCTATTAGGAGAACCGCGAATTTTGATTTTGGATGAGGCTACTAGCTCTCTCGATACCGAGTCTGAACGAAGATTTCAACAAAATCTGGCTCGCTTGGCTCGCGATCGCACCACTTTTATCATTGCTCATCGTCTTTCGACTGTACACAATGCCGACTGCATTCTGGTACTAGATCGAGGACTTCTGGTTGAAAAGGGCACCCATGAAGAACTCATGTCTCAGCAGGGACTTTACTACTATCTGGCTCAGCAGCAACTTGATCTCTAGAAAAGCTTAATATTACGTAATTAAAAATCTGCCAATTTGGCATTGACACTCCCACAAAAAAACATGAGAATGCTTATTATGAATGCTTAATATGTATGGATATAAGAGACTAATTGTTAATCATAATTGAGCGGTTTCGGCTCACAACTAATTTTTAGTGATTTCTATTGTAGTTTTAAGAACATATCTGAAAAGTAATTTTTGTTACTCATTTAGTAAAATTTTTTCGTAGAGTAAAAGTTTAGAACTTTAATTATTTAGTTTGGTTTCTAATCTCTCAACTCACATCCTGAGGACTTTTCAGACATTTTCAAACTCCTAAACACTGATTTAGTAAGGAAAATAAAGCGATTTTAGCAAAAGTAAAGATAATTAGCAGATCATCACCTGCAAAATTTCCTTGGTCCTCAGGGGACTTTCCTACTTTCAATTGACAACCTAATTTAGACTCTTGTTATCTAAATTAACACTTTGGCGGTTTCTAGCCTTAAGTATCGTGAGAACTAATGCTTCTAGATTAACTATTTATTCTCGCTTTTGATTGCTGGAGCTACTGGCACCCCAAAAGTCTACTTTTTCTTTAAAAAAACTCATATTGAAATTATGTATAAAGCAACTGGTTGCTCACTGTCTATAGTCTTGGCAGCGTTTGTCTGAGCCCCAAATAACTTTCGATGAACAGTCCTTTGATATGTATTAAGACTATAGATTAAGGCTATGAAATTCTTTAAACAGACTAAGACTATCATGCCACGTAAATTAAATACCGAGGTATCTAATGATACAGATAATTCTTATAATGTTGATTCATCAAATCATGCGGTGCCCAATCGGTCTGATTTATCGGAGAACAGCAGTGCTTTAAGACCGCCTCGAAAATCATCAGCTGAAATAACTTCGGTCGCTCAGGATCGAGCCATAACATTAGCCTCGGATTCTTGGAATCTCAACCCCTCAAAAGCTTCCTCTACTGAGATCGTGCGTTGGTCTACCTCGGTGCATACCTTGTTAGATCAACCACCATCAGTACTCCCGCAACGTATCATCCTGGGGGGAACGGTTTTTTTCTTTGCCTTTGTTGCCTGGGCTTGGTTTGGTCAAATTGAACAAATAGGAAAAGCTTATGGAAAATTAATCCCAGAAGGAGAAACATATAAAATTCAGCCCGTTGAGTTAGGTAAAGTAATTGAGGTTACTGTCGAGGAGGGGCAAGAAGTCAAGGCAGGACAAGTGTTGGTGGAATTAGATACGGAATTAGCTAATAAGGAAGTTGAGCGAATTGAGCAAATGCTTCACGCTTACCGAATGGAATTAAGTCAAAAACAAGATTTACTCGCTAAAGCAACCTTAGAATCTCAAACTAATGCGACCATAGCGGCGGCGGCTTCCTCAGCTCATCGTTCGGCGATCGCCCTAGAACGGGAAAAAGCCCAAACTATTCGCCGCTTACTTGCCCAACAAGACATAGAAGGAGAAGCTTATCGACAAAGACAAACTAGGTTAAGCCCCACTTCCCAAATTGCCCAAGAAAGACTTAACCAACTTCAAGCTCAAATCGGCTATTATCAAGAGCGAGTTGAACGAATAAAACCTTTAGTAGAACAGGGAGCAATTTCCCAAGAATTTCTGTTCCAAGCCGAGCAAGAATTGCGCCAGACGCAACAGCAAATCCCTCAAAGCCAATTACAAGATGTAAATAATGTTAGCGAACAAATATTTCAAGCCGATCAGGCACTGCGAGATATAGAAGCTCGCATAACTCAACAGCAAGGAGAACTTGCTTCAACTGTCCAAGAAATCGGACGTCTTCAGATAGAGTTAGCCCAAAAACAAGCAGAAGAACAAAGGGTTAAACTAGAAGCTCAACAGAGAATTAAGCAATTTGAACTGGAGATCGCCGAACTAAAAGGGAAAATTGCCGAGACTCAAACTTTGCTCGCTAGTGCCCAAACCAAAGTCAATCAAAAATATTTTAAAGCTCCAGTAAATGGTATTGTCTCATCCCTAGAAATCAAACAACCCGGCAGAGTCGTTCAAGCTGGTGAAACTGTAGCTGAAATAGCTCCCCAAGAATCTTCCCTAATTCTTTCAGCAATGTTACCTAACGAAAAAGCAGGATTGGTGAAGGAAGGAATGCCAGTACAAGTGAAATTAGATGCTTATCCCTTTCAAGATTATGGCATTATCCCCGGCAAAGTAACTTTTATCTCTGCCGATTCTAAATCTGACCAGCAGTTAGGAGAAGTTTATCAGGTAGAAATTATGCTTGAAAAAGATCATGTAATTGATAATCAGCAACCAATTAAGTTTAAAGCGGGTCAAACAGCTACTGCCGACATCATTATTCGCCGTCGTCGTATTCTAGACGTTGTGCTAGACCCGATCAGGCAGCTCAAAGACGATGGAATCAATATGTAAACATTTAGATGAATCGAATTATGCCAAACTTGCGTCACATAAATTCCTCACAATCTTGGTCTAGTTTAAAAAAAGTAGTTAAATCAACAAAAAAATGTAATTGAGAGTATTTCTTTAGATAGCAGATTCCGAAGAGAAGTTAATCAAAATAAGGAAAGAATTATGAATCAGCAGTTTTCTTACTCTAATAGTAAACTTGATAAAGCAATGACTACCGAACAATTTAATCAAGTTGTCGAGGCAATTTTAGCTGGGAAGTATTCTTGGGCTTGTGTCTTAATTCTCCGCTTTGCCGGATATAATCCACTACACTACATTCCCTACCGAACTTATAACCGATTGGTAAAAGACAACCGTCCAGCTAATCAGTCAAATCAGACTGATAAACGTTCTTTAGTTCGAGAAAGTTCATCTGTTCAATCTAGCCGCTCTCGTCCACGAAAGAATTGCCCCCAAATAAGCGACCTCAGCTATTTAGAGGTAGTCGATCAACAGCAATTAGCAGAAGAAGTACGTGGCTCAAGGGGAAACTGGTTTTATCCCTCCTATATCACTGTCGGAGAATTAGACTAAAGGAATCTCAAGATAGAACCGCTAAAAGTCATGTTGTAAAATAGCCCTTGAACAAACAAATTTAGAGACATTATTTCAGTTTTGCTGCTGATTGTAAAGCAGGTAATTTGATTCACTTTCTAACCATTCTTTAAATAACTTATTAATAATTTCCTGACGTTTTTCAGGGGTTAATTCAGCATGAATAAAGTCTTTTACTAAAAAGAGATGATACCCCAGGTCTGTTTGTAGCGGACCAAATACTTTTCTGACACTGGCACCAAAGACAGATGCTGCTACTTCTGGTTTAAGACTCCAGCGAGGAAGCTTGCCTTCATAGCCGCAGCGAAACCGACGTTCCTCATCGATATCATATAAGTGAGCTGCTTCGTAAAAACTAATTTCCTCTTCTTCAATTTGATAAAAGATTTCCTGAGCCAGTTGCTTATAGGGAACAACAATTTGATAGAGGATTACTCGATCAAAATCAAATCGAGTCTGAGCAAAATATTTTGCTACTTCTTTGTCGAATAAATGCGCAGCTAATTTTTTAGCTAGCAATCGAGAAGCAATACCTTGCTCCCACTCATCTACAGTTACCATCTGTTCCTCCAACCAGACTAAGGTGTCAGAGGCTTTTTCTAAACGCTTTTTGTGACGTATGTTTTCTGCTTCAGTTTGAACTTCTTCTGGTGTGACTGCAATTCCTCTTTCCGCTGCAGCTTTTTCAATTACTTTTCGATATATAACCTTCTGACAGATACTTTTGAGGAGCATCTCTTGTTTCAACAAATCAATAATTTCTTCTGGCATCATCGATGAGAAATTGCCTGTCAAGTAGGTCGGTCGGGGGTATACAAACATTGTGTGTTCATCTAAATAAGTGGCTTAGGGCAAAAATCCCTTTTCCGAGAGAATAGAAAGCTCTTGTGCCATTAGGAGTTGTCCAACAACAAGCTGCAATTCCCGTTTTAAGTTTTGCTAGATTGAACCAAAAAACTGAAGTTAATTTTGGGCAAGTCCTAAGGTCTGCGAGAGTATGTAAACATCATGCCATAACCTGTTTGAGTAGAAGTTGCCAAAATGGCAAGTAAGTTCTGCCAAATTCTGTTTTAGGTTATTACACTATGACAGTAGAGATGCCTAGATATTGAAAAGAAATAGGTTTTTTCTCCTTACCAATTAAAAGAACTTTACATAACGAGATTATCAACAAAATCTTAGGCGATCGCCTGATTATGGGCTCCTTTTACTAACATTTGTTACTTTTGTTGGTTTTCTTGTATGGGGAATTACTTGATTGATAAAAATCTGCCAAAATGGCAACATTTTTCAGAATCAACTCTAATTTAATCAAGCAAATTGTGCAGGCTTTTAGGTATTAATGATTAATTTTAGATTCTATTTTTTCTTTTTAATAAATCTGCCAAAATGGCAACCAGTTACTAATGTATTTGATTAAATTAATAAGTAAGCAAATAAACAAGATTGCTTAAAGCAACCAACTACAAACAAGAGGAAAAAACAATGATTATTTCCGATCTTAACTATTTGGAATCTGTAGAAGAAGAAATCTTTGGTGGTCAAGGAATTAACATCAATAGCAATTTCAACTTAGATAAAGATGTTGATGCTAACGTTGATGTCGACGAAACATTCAATAAAACAGTTGATCTTGACTTAGATGGTTTAGATGGAAACGGTGCTGAAGTACTTGGTACTGCCGATGCTCAAGGTAACAATACCTTCACTAGCATCATATTTGGTGTTCAAACCGAAGATGATGTGTCAGAATCCTTCGTAAATGCCAGTGCTTTTACTGCCTAAATAAGATTTCTAGTATGACCCCCGTAACCTCCAGTTTTTAGGAGGTTACAAATTATATTTTTGAGTTTTCGATGTAGTCAACTAGGAACTTGATTATTACTTCCTGTTAGGGTGAGTAACCGATACGAAAAGCATTTAAAAATCTTAGGGTTCAACAAATAGATATTTTATGCTCAATATTTTTAATTATGTTTACTATTAGTTTGTCACAAAAATTTTGACAGCTAATTATTTTCATGACACCCTATATTCTATGCCAAATTGTCAACATCATTCTGGCTAAGTACTAGGGTGTAGTTGCTGTTTTAGGATTCAAGAATATGAGTCTAGATGTTTATGAGCGATAAATTTTAAAATTTGAGAAAATAGCTTTTAAAAAATTAATTAAGATGGCTACTACACAAGAAATCTTAGACGAAATTAACGCCAAAATAGCTGATGTCCAAGCGAGAATAGGAGCTATCGGCAGCGATTTTCAAACTGGAACTGATGAAGGGGATGTTCTCTTTGGTTCGACGTTCAGTGATAGTTTTCTAGATGGTCTTGGTGAAGATGACCGACTTTTTGGGCGGTTTGGCGATGATGTCCTCAACGGAGGTGATGGCGATGACCTCATCGATGGCGGAAATGGTGACGACATTCTGGAGGGAAATGGCGGAGAAGACAATATCTTTGGGAAGTTAGGTGATGATTTCCTCGCTGGAGGGGCAGACAATGACCTTCTGGATGGGGGTTTAGGTGATGACCAACTCGATGGGGGGGATGGTGATGACCAATTAACTGGAGGTCCCGATAATGACGTTCTGCTTGGTGGCAACGGTCTTGACAGCCTTACAGGGGCTGGTGGTAATCAAACCGAGGGGTCCCCTCAACAAGATATCTTAATTGGTGGTTTACTTGATGATGCAGGTAATCCTGTGCCCGATGGTAGCTCCGATTTATTTGTGCTGGGAAATGACAATGGTTCTTTTTATACCAGTGCTGGCGATGAAGATTTTGCACTTATTTTGGGTTTTGAGGCTGGAGTGGATCAGCTCCAACTAAGTCCAGTAGGTAATTTTTCTCTATCGACCGCCGCCGCTTTTAGCCCAGTAGACACAATTATTTTTGATGGTGGCGATCGAGTGGCAATCATAGTTGGAGTAGATCTTACAGTGTAAGAAACTGACTAAAAAACCAACCTTTTAGGGGGGAACAGAAATAGGAATTTGACAGGAACTTCCCCTTAGAAAGCTTGTAAACGAGAAGTACAACTATTAAAGATAGGCTGTACTCAAAAAGAGATAGCCATGAATCAAAAAGAATTTTCAGAATCTAATCTTAAATCCTTGATCGAGATCGCGGTGCAAAAACATCAGCTAGGTCAATTGGATGAAGCTGAGTTGTTATATAAACAGGTATTACAAGTTCTAGCCCAATCTGTAAGCGAGCAAGATTCATTTCGTAGCCAATATCTGCCAATAGTAATTAGCAATTTGGGCAATATATTTGAGCAACAGGGTAAGTTAGAGTCCGCCGAAGAGTATTATCAACAAGCTTTAAAATTAAAACCTGACTATGCTGAAGCCTTTTACAACTTAGGTAATGTACTTGATAAGCAAGGTAAGTTAGAAGCAGCGAGCGCATCTTATCAGCAAGCTCTAAAGCTCAATCCCCAACTTGCTGAAGCTCATCACAACTTAGGTAATGTATTAAAACAACAGGGTAAGTTAGAAGCAGCGATCGCATCCTACCAGCAAGCCTTAAGGCTTAAACCAGACTATGCCCAGGCTCATCACAATTTGGGCAATATTTTCTTCAACCAAGGCAAACTAGAAGCAGCCTTAGAATCATATCAACAAGCCTTAAGGCTTAAACCAAACTATGCCCAGTCTCTTCACCAATCTGGCAATATCTATCTCCAACGGGGTAAGCCAGACACCGCTTTAAAATTCTACCAGCAAGTTTTAAAAATCAAACCTAACCATGCTGAGGCTCTTCACCAATCTGGCAATGCTCTCAAGCAATTGAAAAAGCTAGAGGCAGCCATCAAATGCTATCAGCAAGCTCTAGAAATTGAACCTGACCCTAACACTTACTTTAACTTAGGAAATATTTTCTTCAACCAAGGCAAACTAGAAGCAGCCATCGAATGCTATCAGCAAGCTTTAACCATCAATCCTGATTTTCCTCCAGCCAAATTAGGAATTGCGATCAATCAATTACCAATCATCTATTCAAGTGCTGCTGAAATAAACATTAGGCGAAATAGTTATCAGCAACATCTTCAGGAATTAGCTAACAACTATAAATCAGCCAATCCTCAACAACTAAAAAAAGCAGTGAAATCTGTCGGAGCATTACAGCCTTTTTTTCTAGCTTATCAAGGCTTAAATGATCGAGATTTACAACAAACCTATGGGGAAATGATGGTTCAGATTATGTCTAGTAGCTATCCCCAATGGAGCCAGCCTCTGACTATTCCCAATTTACAAGTCAATGAAAAAATTCGGCTTGGTTTTGTTTCCCGATTTTTCTGCAATCATTCTAATTGGAAAATCCCCATTAAAGGGTGGATCGAAAATCTGGATCGGAGTGAATTTGAACTATTTGCTTATCATACACACTTTAATCGAGATCGAAATACCTCAACGGCTGCGCAAGAGTTTGACCGATTTACTCAAGGTCCACACTCCCTCGAAGAATGGTGTCAATTAATTCGCCAAGATAATTTACATATCCTAATTTTTCCGGAATTTGGCATGGATCCGATGACGGTTAAACTAGGTTGTTTAAGACTTGCTCCGATTCAAATCACCTCTTGGGGACATCCTCAAACAAGTGGCTTGTCCACAATAGACTATTATTTGAGCAGCGACTTAATGGAGCCAGAAAATGCTCAAGAACACTATACAGAGAAGCTAGTTAGATTACCTAATTTATCTATTTATTACCAGCCTCTAGAGATTGAAATTGCGGCTATTGGCAAACAAGACATTGGCATTGCAGAGGACGAAATTATGTTCTGGTGTTGTCAATCGTTATTCAAATATTTACCGCAACATGATGATGTCTTTCCCAGAATTGCTCAGGATCTAGATCAATGCAAATTTGTCTTTATCCAAAATGAAAGTGAATCTATAACGGAAGTCTTTCGCCAAAGATTGAGCGATATTTTTCAGGAATTCGGTCTAAATTACCAAGACTACTGTCTATTTTTATCCCGTATGGACAGCAAGACATTTGCTAGCACAGCAGCCATCGCCGATGTTTTCCTCGATAGCATCGGTTGGTCGGGATGCAATTCCACCCTGGAAGCGATCGCTCATAATGTTCCTGTAGTCACTCTTCCAGGGGAATTGATGCGAGGTAGACATTCCCTGGCAATCCTGAAAATGATGGGCATTGAAGAAACTATTGCTGCGACGAAAGAAGATTATCTGCAAATTGCTGTCCGTCTGGGGCGAGATGCAGAATATCGCCGGCAAATATCCCAACAAGTCGCTGAGAATAAATACAAGTTATATCGTGACTTAAAACCAGTTAGAGCGCTGGAAGATTTTCTTTTGTGTAGATTGGGCAAAGAATCTAGAGTCAATCAATCCCAAAGTGATAATGGTATTGCATTAGAGGTACAATTTCTGCTCAACGAGGCTTTTGAGGAATGTAAGTTAGGTAAATTGTATGCAGCTGAATCTCTCTACAAACAAGTATTACAAATTCAGCCCGATAATATTAACGCTCAAGTCTCTTTAGCAGAGATATTTCAAAAGCAAAATAGATTAGATGCAACAATCGAAGCTTATCAAAAAGTTTTAACCCTAGCTCCAAATCGCTTAATAGCTAGCGCAGCTCACAACAGTTTAGGAAATTCCTTTCATACACTGGGTAACTTAGAAGCTGCTGTAGAATCTTACCAACAAGCCTCAGAAATAACACCAGACTTAGTTGATACCTACTACAATTTGGCAAATGTACTGGCTAAACAACTTAAATTAGAAGCTGCTATAGAGTCCTATCAAAAAGCCTTAGAAATCGCACCAGACTTAGTTGAGGCTAAATTCGGTATTTGTATGGCTCAGTTGCCTATTATTTATAAAAATTTTGCCGAAATAAATATTAGGCGCAATAATTATCAACAACATCTACAAGATTTATCAGCATATTACAAGCTAGCTAAGATCCAAGAATTAAAAAACGCGTCGGATGCGGTAGGTTCATTGCAGCCTTTTTATCTGGCTTATCAAGGCTTAAATGACCGAGGGCTACAGAAAACTTACGGGGAAATGCTGGTTCAGATCATGTCGAATTGCTATCCTCAATGGAGTCAAAACATTCCCCTACCAGATTTACAAGCGAACGAAAAGATTCGCATCGGTTTTGTTTCCAGATATTTTTACGAGCATTCTGTTTGGAAAATCCCCATGAAGGGTTGGGTAGAAAACCTGAATCGCAGTGAGTTTGAATTGTTTGGATATCACACTGACTTCCAAAGGGATCGAGAGACTTCCAGAATAGCAAAAGTATTCGACAAATTTATTCAAGGTCCCCAAACACTGAAAAAATGGGCTGATATCATTCAGAAAGACAAGTTACACATCCTAATTTTTCCTGAATTCGGGATGGATACTGCAACAGTGCGGTTGGGATGCCTCAAACTGGCTCCCGTTCAAATTGCCTTTGGAGGACACCCAGAAACGAGTGGACTACCAACCATTGATTATCACTTGAGCAGTGACTTAATGGAACCAGAAAATGCTCAGGAACATTATACAGAGAAGTTAGTAAGATTACCGAATCTGGCAATTCATTACACACCTTTAGCAATTGAACCGCAACCAACTAGTAAAAATGATATTGGCATTGCAGAAGACGAAATTATGTTCTGGAGTTGCCAATCCTTGTACAAATATTTACCGCAACATGATGATGTTTTTCCCAGAATTGCTCGAGATTTAGATAAATGCAAATTTGTCTTCATTCAACATCAAAATGAGGATGTAACGCAAGTCTTTCGCCAGCGCTTAAGCCGTGCTTTTGACCAATTCGGACTTAATTATCAAGATTACTGCATATTTTTACCTCGCTTAAATAGCAGTAAATTTGCGGGAATTACAGCCATAGCGGATGTCTTTCTAGATAACATTGGTTGGTCGGGAAATAACACAACGATGGAATCGACTGCATTCAATGTACCAATTGTCACCTATCCAGGGGAATTGATGCGAGGACGGCATGCCATGGCTATCCTGAAAATGATGGGGATTGAAGAGACGATCGCATCTAGTAAAGAAGATTACGTACAACTAGCTATTCGTCTGGGAAGAGATGCTCCATATCGTCAATACCTTTCCCAGCTAATTGCCCAAAACAAGCATAAATTATATGGCGACCTAGAGCCAATTCAAGCCTTAGAGGAGTTTTTACTACAAGCAGTTGGTAGAGAAAGAACCCCGGCAATCACTAACGTTGCCGAAACCTTACGGCTGGCAATCCAAGAACATCGAGCCAATCGTCTAGATCAAGCTAAACAAAGTTACCAGCAGGTTTTGTCAATCCAGCCAAACCATTCCGAGGCTTTGTATGGGTTAGGAATGCTGACACAGCAGCAAGGTAATTTCTCAGAGGCTGAGAAATTCTTAAGTACAGCCGCACAAGTGCAACCAGACTCAGTCAAAGTATGGTTTACTTTGGGTAATCTGCGTCAACTTCAGGGAAATTTCGCGGCAGCTCAGGCTGCTTATAAACGAGCCCTGATTCTGCGACCAGATGCAGCTTCAATTTACAATAATCTTGGCTATACCCTTCAGGAACAAAGTAAGTGGGAAGAGGCTATAACCTGCTATCAAAAGGCATTAAAGGTACAGCACAACTGCGTTGAAGCTGATGTCAACTTAGGTAATGCACTCCATGCCCAAGGTAAGCTCTCCCCAGAAAAACAAGCTCATTATGCAGAATTAAACCACAAATTGGGACTTAGCCGGATAAAAGCAGGAGATCTCGAAACTGCCGAGGTTTACTTGCAAAAAGCCTTAGAACTTAATCCCAATCACGCTCTAGCTTACAAAAGTTTGGGAGAGATTTACGAAAGTCAGCACAAGCTAAAGGAGGCAGAAGCAGTTTATCTGCAAAGTAATAAAAATATTTGAAAATTGAAGGAAGATAATTTGTTATGATTAGCGAGTTTATTGGCTTAAATAGAGTAGAGTTTACCAATGATTCTGATGTAATCAATCCTGGTAAAACAATCTTCAATCCCCGTTTTTCTGGTGTTCAAACATTAGAAGGTGACGATAAAATCATTGGTAATGACGAAATAAATGGTGATTTCGTTTTAGGAGTTTTCGTCGAGATTCCAGGTCAAAACTCCAACCCGACTGCCTCTGTCGATCTTAGTTCACAAGTCACTCTCCATGTCGATGGGATTCGGAATCAAGGAAGTATTCTGACCAATGGAGGGAGCGATGTCTTAGCAGGTACTGCAACAGCAAAAGTTTCTGCCGTTGCCGAGACTATGTCAGAAGCGATAGTTTATGCGAATACCTTAGATACCAGTGCGATCTCCAATATTGTTAATGCCGTTGACATTAAGGCTATTGCTAACGGCATTAACAACTCTGGCAGAATTGCCACGGGTGATGACAGTGACACCGTTGATGGCGATCTCGATGGTTCAATTGCCGCAGTTGCTACAGCTACAGTAGATGTCACAGCCATTATCGAAGAGATCTCTCAAGCACCCGTTTCTGACGGTCTCACAGCTTTTGTAGATGTCATAGCTGTCAGTATAGCCCAGGCAGAGATCATCGCCCGAGGTATTAATAATCAACAAGGCACAATTATTACCGGCGAAGGTGGAGATACTATTGGTGCTACCGCCACTTCTAGTTCGGCGACCTTGTCAGAAGCTAGCGCTTCCACTGTAGCCAGCGCCCCCGAGGAAAATCAAGCTTTAGCCGGGGCGATCGTCAATGCTTTAGCTGAAGCTTCTGACGAAGCGATCGCCATTGACAATAGTAACGGTTTGATTCTCATGGGAAAAATAGACGATGAGGATGAGGATAGAATAGAGGCTACCGCAGAAGCTTCTGGCAAAGCGATCGCGATCAAAAATATTGGCGGTGAGATTCGTACTGGAGACGGAAAAGATTTAATCACAGGTTTCGCTACAGGCAGCGAATCTTACGGAATTTTTGGTGGCGATATCCTGACTGGAGCAGGAGATGATCGGGTAGAAGCCTCTAGTTTTGGAGGTGGCGTCACCATCAATATGGGTCACGGAGCAGACTACGTTCAAGGTTTTGGTGACAGTACAGTGTATGGTGGTGCAGGTTTCGATACCCTCAGCCTTGGTGCTTACAGCAAAAGCGACTTTAGTATATATACTGAACATAATTTTACTGTTTTTAAGCTCGGTGACACCACCATGCAAACCAATGGATTTGATAATTACGTCTTTGCAGATGGAAATTATAGTAACGATCTGTTGATCAGTTAATGCTTTTTCTGTGACATTTTGCTTGGCTGATAGCTTTGTGGCAACTTTAAAGTAAAGATTGAAGATGACAGCAAATTCTCATCCCCTCCAACTTGCAGTTAAATATCATCAAGCCAATCGCCTAGCTCAAGCTGAGCAAATTTACAGTAAGATTCTGGAAGCCCAACCCAACCAACCAGATGCCTTATATGGCTTAGGCTTACTGGCACAGCAGCGAGGTAAGCATTCTGACGCTCTGAAGATTTTCCAAACCGTCCTTGGCATCCAGCCCAAGTCTTTCAAGACTTGGTTCAGCTTGGGTAATTTGCGTCAAGCTCAAGGGCAGTGGTCTGAAGCGGTATCAGCTTACCAACAAGCCTTAGCAATTCGTCCTCAGGAGGCAGCTATTTACAATAACCTGGGCTATGCTCTGAAGCAACAAGATCAATTAGATGAGGCGATCGCCTGCTATCAGAAAGCTTTAGAAATTCAGCCCAATTTAATTGAGGCAGAGGTAAATTTGGCAAACGCTCTTTACGCCCAAGGAAAGCTCGCTCCAGAAAAACAAACCCATTACGCCGAGGCTAACTACAACCTAGGTCAGACCCAGAAAAAAACCGGGAATTTAAATACTGCTATAGCTTACTATCGGCAGGCAATTTCTTTGCAGCCCAACTTAGCAGAAGCTCATTACAACTTGGGGATTGCTCTCCAAGAACAAGGCAAATTAGAGCAAGCTGTAGAGTCCTACCAGCAATCCCTAAGTCTCAAACCAGATTATGTTGAGGCTCATAACAGTTTAGGCAAAATACTTCAAGAACAGGGCAAGTTAGAAGAAGCAGTACATTACTATCAAGAAGCCTTAAAGCTCAAACCTGACTACGCTCAAGCTTATTCTAATTGGGTCAGCGCTCTCCACAAGATGAACTCCATAGGTATTTGGCAGCGGTTGAGCAATATTTGGCACAAGTCTGGTTTTTGGGGTGTCTTCTCTGAGGCTTGGAAGTTCTTTTGGATGCGTTTTGCTGGACTTAGTTACCTGGGACGAGTAGCTACGTGGCTGGCGACGTGGTTTGCTCGACCTTACTGGGGTCGCTGTCACTTAGCTTATTACCATCCACAAGGCTATATCGCTCCTAGTGCCCAGATCTGCCATCGAAATTTGCAATTCGGTGCTAATGTTTTCATTGACGAGAGGGTGACTATTTTTCAAGATCGCCATGGTGGTCAAGTAGAGCTAGGCGATCGCGTCTATCTATATGGCTATACTTATATACAAACTGGAAAGAACGGTACCGTGAAAATTGGTGCTGACACCCATATTCATCCTCGCTGTCAATTTTCCGCCTATAAGGCTTCGATTAAGATCGGCTGTAATGTTCATATTGCTACCAATTGCGCTTTCTATCCCTTCGATCACGGCATGGTACCAGGAAAACTGATGCACTTACAACCTTTAAAGACTAAGGGAGATATCATCGTGGACGACGGAGCTTGGATAGGATGTGGGGTAATCGTGTTAAATGGAGTACGAATTGGCAAGGGAGCTGTTGTTGGTGCAGGGGCTGTCGTGACTGAGGATATTCCTGATGGAGCGATCGCCGTAGGAGTTCCAGCTCGCGTTGTGAAATTACGTGCTGATTTAGCCTGAATTATTAGCCTGACTTAATTCAATAGGAAGGACATTAATAACATGACAACTCTTTCTGAAGCTCTCCAGCTTGCTTCTCAACATCATCGAGCAAATCGCTTAGACCAAGCCGAGCAAGTTTATCGTCAGATTCTCGAAACTCAGCCTGAACGAGTAGAGGTCTTGTATGGGTTAGGTGTGCTAGAGCGGCAGAGAGGAAAAGAGTCTGAGGCAGAAAAGATGTTCCAAGCCGTCCTCCGCATCCAGCCAGAGTCGTTCAAGACTTGGTTTAGTTTGGGCAATTTACGTCAAGCTCAAGAGCATTGGTCCGAGGCTGTGTCAGCTTACCAGCGAGCCTTAGCAATTCGTCCTCAAGAGGCAGCAATCTACAATAACTTGGGTTACGCTCTGCAACAACAAGGTAATTTAGAGAAGGCGATCGCCTACTATCAGAAAGCCTTAGAAATTAATCCTAACTGCACTGAGGCTGAGATAAATTGGAACAACGCTCTTCCCTCCCAAGGAAATATCAATTCTTTTGATATTTTCGATACGTTGATCGCCCGTTTTTGCATCGATCCAGACGAAATATTCCTTCAGGTCGAAAAGAAAACTAACTTCCAGAATTTTGCCTCTTATCGCAAGAAGGCGGAGCATTATCTCTTAAAAAATACTGAGAATTATAATTTAGAAGATATTTATCAGAGATTAGCTCAAGATTTAAATTTAGATAGGTGCGACATCGAAGATCTCAAAGAGGCAGAAGTTGAAACAGAAATTCAAAACGTTATTGGAATTAAAGAGAATTTAGACAAGGTAAAAGATGGGGATCTGCTGGTATCTGACATGTATCTTCCAGAAAGTGTCCTCCGCCAGATGTTGCACCAGGCAGGTTTGAAAAAACAGGTTGACCTAATTGTATCCGCCAAAGGAAAGCATAGTGGTAGAGCTTGGGACAAAATCATTAATGACACCAAGATTGCCCAACACCTTGGAGATAATCGTCATTCAGACGTGCATATGGCACTAAGATCTGGAATCAGAGCCGAATTATATCAGTCAGCTCAACCATCATCTGTAGAAAAAGCCCTCATCAAAATTGGAGCCAAGAGTCTGGCAAGAGTTATCAGAAAAACTCGTTTAGCCAATCATTTTGAAAATCCTGGACAGCAGAATTTTTATAATTGTTTTATACAAGGTAATCTGGTTATTTTGGTGGCTTTCTCAGCTTTTCTCCTGCAAATAGCCAAGCAAAATAATATCCGACGATATTGGTTTTCCAGTCGTGATTGTTATCATTTACATAAGATATTTCGTCAGATTACCAGAAATTGTGAATCTCCCGTCGATTGCGAATATTTCTTCACCAGTCGTTTGGCACGGGTTAAATGTAGCGATGATTATTTGAGTTATCTCTTGCATCTTCTGAACCAGGAGAAAAATTCTGCCGTTGTAGATTTAGCTGGTACAGGGTTGTCTTTGTCTTATTTATTCAAAAAAATAGACCAAAATTTTTCCTTGCCAATCGTCTTTTTTCACCATACTAATCTCGGTAGAGTCAAAAAAATCTATCAAGACAATTTACTCAATGACACCATATTTTCCCTGATTCCTCAGCAAAGTCAGAATCTCAATATTGATGCCCTGGAAATATTAAATTACATTAAGCAACCCATGATTCAAGACGTTCTCAAACAAGATGAGAATGAATATTCACCTGTGTTTTACCCGAGTTCGACATCAGTCGAAATCCTCGAACTAATTGATGGTACAGAAAAAATAATTGATGATTTCTCAGCTCACCTTAACTCAGGAATTGTCGAGGAGATAATTCATGGTGTAGATTTAGAAGATCTGACCAAGTTATCTGTTGCTATTTATCAGCAGCTTTGCCAAAATAAGGATTTTTTTTCATATTTCATGACTTTCCATCTTAAAGAGAATAAAAAGGTTGAACATGAATTGGCTACGCTATTAGCATCGACTTAGGTTGGTCATAGTCTGGTTGATTGACATAACTCAAGTCACATTGTTGAGGGACTTTTAAGGCTAAGATTATTGTAATCTTACTACGAATTAGGTTGTATTCCAGAATCTAAAATCTGGAATAGCTGGAGTTATGAATGTTGAAGCAGCAATAGCCTTAGTGAATAGGTTGGTTTATCAACAAACTCAAAAACACCTCAGTGACTTACAACAGATAATTATTATCAGAGTTTGTCAACGCAAAACCTATTTAGAAATTGCTGATGAATATGGCTGTACTGAAGGACATGCCAAAGATACTGGTTCATTGCTATGGCAATTATTATCAGAAGCTTGGGGCAAAAAGGTATCCAAAGGTAATTTTCGCAGTTTAATTGAAGAACAATTACAGTCACAAGTTAGTGGAGAGAGTAATGTTATTCAAAATATTGATTCTGTCTTCAGTGATTTAGATATTCCTAAAGTTGCAGGCTTTCTTGGCAGACAAACAGCGATCGCAACTATCAAAAATTTAATTAGTCAGGGTAACAAGATTATTGTCATCCAAGGAGAGGGCGGAATTGGCAAAACTACTTTAGCCCAAAGATTTTTGGCAGATCAGGGTTTTGAGGTGGTGTTAGAAGTCTTGATGGCGAAAGAGACCGTAAATATTGTTTCCGCTGCCAGTGTGAGTGAAGAATGGTTGCAGCGAGATTTACATCAGGAGTCAGGAAAAGAATTCGGTGTCACCCTCGCTAGGTTGAAAAGATATTTAGAACAACATCGAGTAGGTATTTTAATTGATAATTTAGAACCGGCACTAGATCTGAACGGTAGATTGATTTCTGCGCATCGTGATTATCTTGAACTATTACGAATCTTAGCTGATAGCCAAGTAAAGTCACTAACCATAATTACTAGTCGCGATCGCCTGTGCGAAGCGGAGATTAATTTAGAACATTATCGTCTATCGGGGCTAGATCTTGCTGCTTGGCAACAGTTTTTTGTCGCCCATCAAATTCAGATAGAAAACAAAGCGATTGCGCGGAGCGCACCAGCAGAGCTGATCGCCCAAATTCATCAGACTTATGGTGGCAATCCTAAGGCTATGGGTCTTCTATGTGGCATTATTCGAGAAGATTATGGTGGAGATATTGAGCAATATTGGCTAGAAAATCGTCACGATCCACTAGTCGAAACAGACCTTAAAAACTTAGTTGCTAGCCAATTTAATCGTCTTCAGCAGCTAGATTCCCAAGCATATTTATTGTTGTGTCGTTTGGGTTGTTATCGCTATCAAGATGTACCTCAAGTTACTCAGCCAGGATTGTTATGCCTCTTATGGGATGTGGATCGTAAAAAGCAAAGACGAGTAATTAAATCCTTACGCAATCGTTCCTTGCTGGAATATAGCCAAGGTAAATATTGGATACACCCAGTGGTGAAAGCAGAGGCCGGAGCAAGATTACAGTTATTACCATCCGAATGGCAACAAGCTCATCGTCAGATTGCTACTTATTTAACCTCAAGTATTAGCAGAATCTATAATATTCAAGATGGTTTAACTGCTTTTGAAGCCTACTATCATTACCTAGCAATCAAAGACTATGCTGCCGCAGCCCAAGTAATTCTTCAGAGCCGAGATAATCAATGGGGGCAGTTTTTGACTCTAGGAACAACTTTATATCGTTTAGGTATCATTCAACCTCTCATGACTGGAATTAATCAGATTATTGAGAAAGTTAAGCACGATCGCCATCGTAGTGAACTCAATAATATTCTGGGGGATTTATATTGGACTATAGGTAAAGTTCATCAAGCGATCGCTTGTCAGCAAGCAACTATTGTTACTAGTCAGAGATGTCTGCAATTAATCCCGCCAATTCCCGAAAACAGGCATGATTTGTACTATTGGAGAATGCTAGAAGTAGACTCTCTACTTAGTCAAGGTTTATACCATATCGATCTCTGGGAACTAGCCACAGCAGCTCATCTATTTCAACAAGTAATTGAGCTAGCTTATCATACTAAACACCATGCCTGGTCAGAAAAAGCAGCTTTAGGATTAGCCTTGGTAAATTCTGATCTAGAATCGGTTCAATCGCCTGCCAGTATAGTTTCCCAGCTATATCGATTAATTGTGGATTTAGAAGATTCTAGTTATAACACAGGACGTTTTGCTTACTTTATACAACTCTTGGGGCAAATATTGTTTAATCATCAAGATACTGCATCGGCAAAAATTATGTGGCAGCGGGCGATCGCTTTTTCTCAATCAAGTCATTACACTCAGATCAAGGCTAAATCTCTAACTGGTTTAGCTGCTATTGAACGTCAGGGAAAAAATTTCGACTTAGCTAATGGGTATCATCAACAAGCAACGGAATTATTAGAAAATATCGGTGCCAAATGTGACCTTGCCGAAGCTTATTTTCAGTGGGGTATTACCCTGAAAACTAATCATCAGATGGATGCCAGCCAAGATTATTTTAAACGAGCGATCGCTCTCTTCCAGCAAATTAAAGCTCCCAAGCAGGTAGATAGAGTACGCTTGATGTGGATTAATAATGTCTAGTTCTGAACTATAGCATTCCTATTTGAGTCATGAACGCCCCTGGTGAGGAAAGGCAGGAGGCAGGGGGCAGGAGGCAGGAGAGATTTTTACAAATCATTTAGGATTGCTATATCTTGTTGTTAATTTATTCTTCAAAACTAGATTTATCTCTGGGGGAACTTTCCCCCAGACCCCCAGTTGGGGAAGTGACGGCTTCCCCAAGCCCCTTCGTAACTAAAGTTTAGTCAAAATATCTGCTTTGCTAGCTGATTCGTACTTGAAATGACGAGTTTAATTCACACCAGACGTAGAGTATTATCAATAAGCAAAATAATAGAATAGTTTTACGTAATGAAAAATCTGCAATTACCCCAAAAAATCATGCTACTTGGTTCAGGAGAACTAGGTAAAGAATTTGTAATCGCTGCGCAACGTCTGGGGAATTTTGTAGTAGCCGTAGATCGTTATGCTGGTGCACCAGCTATGCAGGTAGCCGATGCCTCCGAAGTGATTTCCATGCTCGACGGAGAGCAGTTAGAAGAGATCGTGAAAAAATACCAACCAGATTTTATTGTGCCTGAAATTGAGGCGATTCGTACGGAAAAACTGAGTGAATTTGAACAACGGGGAATCACGGTTATTCCTACCGCTGCAGCGACTAACTACACCATGAATCGCGATCGCATTCGGGAATTGGCAGCCCAAAAATTAGGTGTTCGTACCGCTAAATATGCCTACGCCACCAGTTTAGAAGAATTAACTCAGGCAACAGCAACGATTGGTTTTCCCAATGTCATCAAACCCGTTATGTCTTCTTCGGGCAAAGGACAATCAGTGGTCAAGTCACCCGAAGAAGTGGCAGCAGCTTGGGAATATGCGATCGCTGGTGCGAGGGGCGATACGCAAAAAATTATTGTCGAAGAATTTATTGATTTTGAAATAGAAATTACTTTGATGACAGTTAAGCAATGGGATGGACCGACTATCTTTTGTCCTCCCATTGGTCATCGCCAAGAAAGAGGTGACTATCAAGAATCGTGGCAACCCGCAGGCATATCTCCCACTCAAACTCAACAGGCTGAGGCGATCGCCACTAAAGTGACTGATGCTTTAGGGGGTGCAGGTATTTTCGGAGTCGAGTTTTTTATTACCCCAGATGAAGTGATTTTTTCTGAGCTTTCACCTCGTCCCCATGATACAGGGATGGTAACTTTAATATCTCAGAACTTGAATGAGTTTGAATTACATCTGCGGGCAATTCTCAGTTTACCAATTCCCAAAATTGAACTATTTTCTGCTGCTGCCAGCGCAGTCATTTTAGCCGAGGGACATTCAAAGCAAATTAGCTTTGCTAATGTAGCAGAAGCCTTAAAAGTGCCAGATACAGATATTAAACTTTTTGGCAAACCAAATTCTCGTCCCTATCGTCGTATGGGAGTAGCTTTAGCTAAAGGAAATAACACTCAAGAAGCCAGATCTAAAGCAACAATAGCAGCTAAGACAGTTAAGATTTTATAGCTTAATATAAAAGCCTAATATATACTTTTTATTTCTCCTGTATAAGCAACGCCAATGATGCTGAGCTTCCATTTACGAGGATCTTTTTTACTGGGAATTGTCTTATTGAATCCTAAATCAAATTCAGTGGGATATTCCGGACAAAGAGCAATGGATACTGGAGAAAAGTCTTGTGATTCAGAAAACTTACGTAAAGGTAATGTAACTAAGTTAATCACATTTTGTGGCTTGATCTTATGCACCCAGGAAGAATAGGAACTAGTAACAATCCGTTGGGAATTAAAATCTATAGAGAAAAAACCATCATTGAAATCTGATTTAATAAAAATTGCCATCAATCTTCCCTTGAGCAGAAAGTCTAAGGACATTCCCTGGTAGATCGTGAAATTTTTCTCTCTAAATACTGTATTTTGGTAGACAGATATTCTTGGTTGACTGGAGAAAAACTTGCCAGTTTCAAAGTTTTCCAAAAAAGCTAGATTTTTAAAATTGTCTGGATATATTTCTGAAGTATCTGCTATTTTGAACTTTTCTCTTGTACTTATGATGGTAGATTTTAAACTATCAATTACTCCTAGATTATGTAGTTGATTGACAATTTTTTGAGAAACAACTTTTACTCCATGAGGTCGACTATAATGAGCATGATCTTTAGTATCATATAAAGATTTTACATAGTCAATTTCTTGATATTCAGCTAGTAGTTTAGTTAGATTTAGAACAGGTAAATTATATCGCTTACCAATTAACTCATAAAGTTCGGAAAGATAACAATGATTATTATAAAAACACTCTAGATTTATACCAAAAATCAGAATCACAATTATACAATTGGGATTAGATTTTTGAGCTTTTTTAATAAACCCTTCTAAAGACTTTCCAGCTAGTTCTAATGAGTATTGATTAACTTCAATAGCGTGCCTATCATTTACACAGTATTCAAAAAAAATAATATCACTGTTAGCTGCTATGTTATATCTCTCATGTTGAATCGTGCCGAAAATACTAGGTACACCACCCAAAGAGTAATATTTTAATATAGTAGGCTTAGTGGTTATTTTGCCCAAATAATTGTTTAAAGATTTAACATAACCTTGACGAATGACAGAATTAGAGCCGCCAACAACAGAAATATTTACAGTTGATACCTTGCTCCTAGTCGCAAATTTCTGAATAAGCATTATGATCAGACTAATTAATACGAGAAGACTCTTATTGATAGCTTAAAGAGATTTCCGAATTATATTTCCAAAATTAAATAACTGCCACCGAAATATCTAATCTTCATATTAACTATGCCCATTTTTGTCAAAATTGAAACAGGAATAGTATCCAAGAATACTTTTGATCAGTATGTTCCTGCTCATAAAGATTATGTTCGTCAACTAATAACTCAGGGACATAAAGCTCGAAGCGGTTACTGGAAAGAATTGGGTGGAGGAATGTTGATTTTTGAGGCAGATTCCCTCGAACAAGCTCGTCAAATTGTCGCCCAAGATCCTTTAATCCTCAATAATTGTGTTAACTATGAGTTACATGAATGGTGTATCGTAGTTGAATGATCTGTTATTTCAGTTCAAGCTTTTGCAAATTCGATCTGTTGGTGCTGACTGCTTAAGAGAATCTAATTAAATCTTCTATATCTCGTCACTTTGGTTTATCCTTACTCAAAAGCGACAGTAATTTACTGCATCAATTTATAAATTAAAACATATTCACTGGATAACGAGTTAAATCATTATTTGTCAATCTATAAGGTAATTTAAGAGGTTACTTAAATGAACAGTATAAAAAAAGGTATATCAATAAAACTGGCAGTTGCCTCAGCTGTTGCCGTTAGTAGTCTTACTTATGCTCCGCCAGCTTCAGCGCAATTGTTTGAGTTGGCTGCGGGAGCTTTAAGTATTTTCAATAACTTAACCAGGAAGTCTGGTCCTCAACAAACACCCCAGCAAGCACCTCCAGTGGTTATTCCTCAACGACCATTGCCACCTCCAAGCCCTAAATATAATGTTGGTGCAGGAAATTTGAATGGCAATACGATCAATCTTTGTATATCGGGATGTTTGCCCAGTGGTTCTCAGGCTCTGCCTCCTAGACCACAGTCTTTCCCTGTTTTTCCTCCTGCCAGAATCACTCAATCTGGAGCGCCAATTCCTCCCCAAGCAGTTCCTCCCAGACCAGGCACAGTTAATACAGTACCTCCTGGTGCAACAACTCAACCCAGAACCACGGTTCCACCTCAACCTGCTCCCAATCGTCCAGTGCTAACTATTCCTCCGATTCCATTGCCGGTTAATATACCAAATTAGATCTCTAAAATTAGATCTCTAAATTAATAGGATGAAGTTTGAAATCCCAAACGATCTCCTTGAGGAATTAGTTTTTGTTCAATAAATTCGATGCAGTAGTTGTGTTCATCAGCGACAACTACTTTTGCTTGGTGTCCTTGATGCATCACCTCAGCGCGATCGCGAATTTCATAGGCAATAATGATCAAAATATCTCCTGGTTGGCATAGTAAGGCTGCACCACCATTGGGACAGATTCCTCCAGCTCCTGCTTCTCCGGCGATCGCATAGGTAGACCAACGTTTGCCGTTGTTGAGGTTAATAACATCCACCTCTTCTAAAGGAAGAATACCGACTTTATCCATTAAGTCTTGATCGATAGTAATACTACCTACATAATTAACATTAGCTTCTGTAACTCTTACGCGATGAAGCTTAGCGTGCATTAACTTAATTTGAGTCATCTATTTCCTTTAAACTTGATACTTATATCATAAACTGCCGAGGAAGTCAGATGTTATTTACAAATATTTTTCAGACTGTCAATTAGTCTTTGCATTCCTATCTCAGCATCAGATAACTGCAAGCTACCATAAGCAACTCGGAGGTAACAGTCATTTTCCATACCAAAAGTACTACCAGGAATTACTGCTACCTGATACTTTTCCACTAGTTGCGTAACTAATTCTAGATCGTTGAGATGAGTATGGACTTTTAAAAAGAAATAAAATGCCCCCGAACCAGGGACAATAGTACAGATTTCAGCAAGTGATCGTAATTTTGCCAAAACTAAAGCACGTACTTTGGCAATTTCTTGAAGATATTTTTTACAATAGCTAGCTCCTACTTGTAATGCACCCAGCGCAGCATACTGACAAATCACAGGAGGACAAATTAAATTAGTATCTTGTATTTTTTTGATCGGCATTAGTAGATGTTGAGGAATAACCATATAGCCAATCCGCCAGCTAGCAAAACCATAGGCTTTAGAGAGGCTAAATAGAGAAATGGTATGAGCTTGGCTCTTGGGAAAAGAACCAGGAGAGGTATGCTGGATGCCATCATAGGTAAAATACTCATAGGCTTCGTCGCTAATATGATAGATACCGCGATCGCGACAGAGATCGTTAACTGCTTTTAAGCTCGTCTCAGGATACACAGCCCCCGTGGGATTATTGGGTGAAATAGTTA
Organism: Pleurocapsa sp. PCC 7319; assembly: GCF_000332195.1. Lineage (NCBI taxonomy): Bacteria > Bacillati > Cyanobacteriota > Cyanophyceae > Pleurocapsales > Pleurocapsaceae > Pleurocapsa > Pleurocapsa sp. PCC 7319. The sequence goes on along the minus strand of NZ_KB235922.1, from coordinate 906,750 downwards.
CAATCGCTCTAGTTCTGGGTGTAATTGCTTGAGCGATCGCCTGCAAATCTAACTGATATTGATTGTCGGTGTGAACTAAGACTGGGTGGCAATTAGCCATTGTAATCGCCATCTCATGATTGAAGTAATAAGGAGTATTGAGAATAATTTCATCTCCTGCTTGAGTAATCGCCAGGATCGCATTCATAAAACCCATATTGCTCCCAGCAGTGACCACAATACAGTTTTGCTGATTAACCTCAATCTGGTTGTCCGTAATTAGCTTAGTTTTAATTACCTCTACTAAAGGTTCAATTCCTGTGACGGCTTTATATAAATGATTGTCTGGTTGCGCGAGAAATGATTGCAGAGATGCGATCGCCTGTTCTGGTGGTGGATAAGATACAACCCCTTGTCCTAAAGATATTGTCCCTGGATTATGGCGAATTAATTCCCCAATATATGGAATCAATGGTGACTGAACCTGCTCCATACGAGAGTTGAAATTTTTGACAGTTAAAGACATTTATGAATATTTTTGGCTTATTTTGTCCGATGCCTAGCACTAAGTAAATCCACTTTATTAAACATAGAATGGTTAAGATCGGGGGTAGGTATTAGGGGTTAGGGATTAGGGAGAATCATCTTTAATTTCTTCAATGTTCTATTAGATGTTTTTTTAAGTGAAGCTACTTATCGCCATACAAAGTTGTATTGAGACAAGTTTATTTGATTACCCGTAAGTAATCAGTAATCAGTAATCAGTAATCAGTGTCCTAATGTAAGTTCGTATTGCTATACTAGTCTGCCAATTTGGAAATGATGGATGCCAAAAAAGTTCGGAGTTATAGGTTATAGATTAGTTCAGAGTCAGAAAATTTGCCCCTCAATTTAAACTTGTTAGAGTACTAGTAGTCTTAATATCATATATTTACCCTGCTCTTTTCTGCTCTGTGAGTAAATATTAGATATTTCATGATCATTGGTTGGAGAGTAAAACTAATTTGATTTTCTGCGGCCAACACCACAATTAGCGATCGCTTTTTTAAAGAGGTCAGAGTAGGAAGCAATTTTGATAAACTCACTTGAGACTCGAAGTGCATTTGTATTTGTTTTAAATTCATTGGTTGACGATTTGTTGCTAAAGTACTCACAATCTGCTTTTCCAAGTCGGATAAACGCTTAAATTGCTCTTTCAAAAGTTTTTGGAAAGGAGTTGGTACGATAACTTCCAATTCTGTATTAGCCCCTAAAAACAGAGCTACACTCCCGTCAAATAGATCTTTTATGGTTGTTGAAACTAGATTTAAGGCTAGAGGATTGCCACCATAACGCTCGATCATTTTTTGCCAACAGTTGGAGTCTGATAACCCTTTTTCTCTGAATATTTCCTTGGCTGCATCCCCTAAGCTGCCTAGTTGTATTGAGTCAGCTTTATTTCCTCGAACAAAATACATATTCATCGGTTCATCCTGACTAGTCAGCAACAAACAGCTTTGATGAGATTCTTCTGATATCCGTTTAATAAAATGACTATAGTTACTATATTTCTCTTGATAAAAGCCAGCCAGATGATTAACACCTAAGAGTGCTTCTAAACCATCAAAAATTAGTAGACATCTTGATGAGCGCAAGTATTCTATCAGCAGAGAAATTTGCTCATTAATGTCCGTGGGTAAATTGTTGCAGTTTAAAAATCCCAGTATACCTGGCAATAGATCCTCAAGCATTGGAGCATGAGCTAAGTTGCGCCAGATAATATACTTAAATTCGTACAGATTTTGTTGCGCAAACTTTATCCCCAGAGTGGTTTTACCTATTCCTCCCATACCCAGCAGGGTTATAACATGATACTTATTCTGTATAATCTTTTTTTCTAACTGTGCTAGTTCTGTTTCTCGACCGTAAAAACTGGAAATTTCTGGTGCTTCCTGCCAATCGCATCTTGGCTGAAGAATCTTATATCCTGCTGCTTCTAGCCACTGGGCGATATTGCGCCAGCTTTTAATTGCATTAAGATCGTGAGCGGTTAAAGTTTCGACATAGCGGTACAATCCTCTAGTTAGCTCAACTCTCAAAGAGTTTAATGCCCAATGAAGATGTTTAGCTATATCTTTAGGTGAATAATTACATAGCAAGCCACGAAGAATTGCTTTTTCAATCGCTGTAAGTTGCGCCGAACTAAACGTATGTAATTGTTTGGCTTGGGTTAGCTTTAGATATAGTTTTTCTAGATCCCAATTAACTCCTGCTTCCTGAAACAATTGGTCTTCAAATTTCATAACTTCAAAAACCCTTGGAAATAAACATTTAAAGTAAACATACGTTTCACTGTACATTTAGATGCATCATTGTCTACAGATAAAAGCCATATGTTATGTGATTAACTACGCAGCCCAAGCCAATTTATAATCTGCTTGCTATGTAATAATTGTAGGGCTTAAAGTAGTTGATCTTAGATAGTGCGATCGCGCCGACGCTCTTTATCATGTTCTAACTTGAATACTGTGAGCTTACGTTTAAATCGGGAAAAACTAGGGAAGACTTATTACCTTTCGGTCATGGGTCAAAAGCCCAGTCTTTTATGACGATAGGGTAAGGAGTAATATTAAGTTCGGTTGAATACTTAAATTAAGAATGAGGTCAAGTAACAAGTAACAAGTAATAAGTTTTTCAGGTCTGCAATAAGCCTGTTTATTTCAATTAATTATCCGTACTTGATATAAGGGGTAAAGGAGCGATTAATTGGCTACGTAGTCAGGTAACTCCACCCTTTAACCTTTTTTCCTTTAACCTTTTACCCAAAAAAGCTTTTAGCTTTTAAAGGTAAATTAACGCTCAGAATCCTAATAAATCCCGAAGTTTCCTGAAATTATTGTTCAAATCTCATTACAATAAGCCGAAAGAGATCTGGTGTCAGAGGAGACAAAAAAATGGCGATTCAAATTCAACAAGCAATTACAGTTGGCAAGTATTTGGTAAGTCAGCGCCTGATGGGGCGAAAACACTTTCCTTTGGTACTAATGTTAGAGCCTTTATTTCGTTGTAATCTAGCGTGTTCTGGCTGCGGTAAAATTCAGCATCCCACAGAAATATTAAAACAAAATTTGACTCCAGAACAGTGTTTTGCAGCAGTTGAAGAGTGTGGCGCACCAGTAGTTTCGATTCCTGGGGGAGAGCCTTTATTACATCCTCAAATTGATGAGATTGTTCGAGGCTTAGTTAAACGGAGGAAATTTGTCTATCTCTGTACTAATGGCATTTTGTTGGAGAAAAGCTTGAGTAAGTTTGAACCTTCTCCTTATCTGACTTTTAGCGTACATTTAGATGGCTTGCGGGAACAACATGATAAATGTGTCGATCGTGATGGGGTATTTGATAAAGCGATCGCTGCGATTAAAGCTGCCAAACAAAAAGGATTTAGGGTAACTACTAACACCACAGTGTTTGAAGGAGCTGACCCCAGAGAAATGCAAGAATTTTTTGATTTTCTGGAAACACTGAATTTGGATGGAATGATGATTTCCCCTGGTTATAGTTACGAGTGGGCACCAGATCAGGAAAACTTTTTAAAGAGGGAGCAAACCAAAGCCTTGTTTAGACAGATACTTTCCCCTTGGAAATCCGGTCATAAAAATTGGAATTTTAATCATAATCCTTTATTTTTAGAGTTTCTTATGGGAGATCAAGACTTTGATTGTACTCCTTGGGGTAGCCCTAGCTATAGCGTTTTAGGTTGGCAAAAGCCCTGTTATCTCCTTAATGAAGGACACTTCTCCAGTTACCAAGAACTAATTGAGAATACTCAATGGAGTAATTACGGCAAAAAGAGCGGCAATCCCAAATGTACCGATTGTATGGTGCATTGTGGTTACGAACCTACCGCAGCAACCGCAGCATTACAGCCAGAAAACATGGGTAAAGCGATCGGAGCTTTGTTTGGAGGATAATATTTAAGGGATGAAGGCAGAAGGATGAAGGATGAATGAATCATTCATTATTATCTTTTTCCTTTACCCTTTATTGTTAATGATTAATTATGGCATCAGCTTCAATTTCTACTAGTATTTCTGGTGCGATTAATCGACTAACTTCTACCATGCTGGTAGCAGGGCGAATGTGGGCAAAATATTCTTGATGCGCCTGACCGATCATTTTCCAGCGGTCAATGTTAGTTACGTAAATTCTGGTGCGTACGACATCTCCGAGGGAAGCTCCTGCCATGGCTAAAGCTGACTCAATGTTTTTGATAATTTGTTTGGTTTGAACATAGGGGTCGCCTAAACCAACAATTTTTCCACGCTCATTGGTGGCAGTAGTTCCTGAAACATGAACATAGTTACCAATTTTGACTGCTCTTGAATATCCCACCTCTAATTCCCAGGGAGAGTTGGTACTAATATTTTGTCGTTTCACGATTATAAAAATGTTCAATCCAAAATAATATTATTATTAGCTAAACTTTACTGTGTTTGAAGCCGAGATAAACATAATATTTTTGATGTAATGTCTGGAAAAAATCATATTTTAAGGATGAAAACTCTTTTCTCTCTTAGCTTAATCAATTTTTTGAACTTACTTTTTCAGAGGATAGATTAAGCTTGTTATGTAGCGTTCTAAACTAGTATAGTAGTTCTATTCCATTTTCTAGTTATTGTTGATTTCTTATGAATAATACCAGCAAAAAATACAATATCATTACCTTTGGTTGCCAGATGAATAAGGCTGATTCTGAGCGCATGGCTGGTGTACTAGAAAATATGGGTTTTGAAGCTTCTGAAGACCCTAATTTAGCCGATTTAGTTCTCTACAATACCTGTACGATTCGTGATAATGCAGAACAGAAAGTTTATTCTTATCTGGGTAGACAGGCAAAACGTAAACACAAGGAGCCAGATTTAACTTTAGTCGTAGCTGGTTGTGTCGCCCAACAAGAAGGAGAAAAGTTATTGCGTCGTGTACCAGAGTTAGATTTGGTCATGGGACCTCAGCATGCCAATCGCTTGGAAGATCTTTTGCAACAGGTGTTTGACGGCAATCAGGTAGTTGCTACTGAGCCAATTCATATTGTTGAAGATATCACCAAACCCCGTCGCGATAGTAATGTTACTGCTTGGGTCAATATTATCTATGGTTGTAATGAACGGTGTAGCTACTGTGTTGTGCCTAATGTTAGAGGAACAGAACAATCTCGCACTCCTGAGGCAATTAGAGCTGAAATGGAAGAGTTAGGCAGACAAGGCTATCGAGAAATTACTTTACTGGGACAAAATATTGATGCCTACGGTAGAGATTTACCAGGAAGCACTCCTGAGGGTAGACACAAGCATACTCTAACAGATTTACTGTATTATGTTCACGATATACCTGGAATTGAGCGCATTCGGTTTGCTACTAGTCATCCCCGCTATTTTACAGAAAGATTAATCAAAGCTTGCAAAGAGTTACCAAGGGTCTGCGAACATTTTCATATTCCTTTTCAGTCGGGAGATAATGAGATTCTCAAGGCAATGAAGCGAGGTTACACCCATGAGAAATATCGTCGCATCATTCAGACTATCCGAGAATATATGCCCGATGCTTCCATTAGTGCTGATGCCATTGTCGGTTTTCCTGGGGAAACAGAACAACAGTTTGAGAATACTCTACAACTAGTTGAAGATATTGAGTTTGATCTGATTAATACTGCGGCCTATTCTCCCCGTCCTGGTACTCCAGCAGCATTATGGGACAATCAGTTAAGTGAAGAGGTTAAAAGCGATCGCCTTCAACGGTTAAATCGTTTAGTGGCGGTTTCAGCCGAAGCTCGTTCTCAGCGTTATTTAGGAAGGGTAGAAGAAATTTTAGTTGAAGGACAAAATACTAAAGAACCTAATCAAGTAATGGGTCGAACTAGAGGTAATCGATTAACTTTCTTCCCAGGAGACATTGAAGAGTTAAAGGGCAAAACAGTGAAAGTAAAAATTACTGAGATTCGTTCTTTTAGTCTTACCGGAGAGGCAGTTCGGGTAGTGGCGATGGCTGGATAAAAATTCATAGGGAACAGGGAACAGGGAATAGGGAACATCAAGAAAATATTCCTCATCCCTCATCCCTCATCCTTTTATTCTTCCGATAATAATTCTTCTAAAATTGGCAGTAAATTTTCTTGATCTGGAGAAACTAATTCTAAGCGATTTTCTAAGTCATATCGTGCAAAGAATAACAGAGGGGTTAAAGGAGTATAAATACCGTATTTTTGGTTGGCGTGAAAAAAGTAAGATAGAGATTGTAACTCTTCGGAGTCAGCATCTTCATCATCAGCATCTAGTGTTAGAATTTGATCCTCTTCAATGGGAGGTAGTTCTCCTGTAGCAGTTAAGGTATAGGCTGTGTGGTGGAGAAAAAGATTTTGTTCCGCCAAAACTGCTTTGGCATTGCTAAAAATTTCAGCAATCTCTGCATCATCATCTAACATTGCTGCTTCTACTTCATCTTCACTGTCATTATCAATGGTCATTATTACCACAGGGATATCCACTGGTATCAAAAGCAGATAGGTCATGCTATCAATTTCTAGAGACTGCTCAATATAACAAGGAAGCGATCGCCCGTTCTCATCGACGATCGTCAAAGTTTCTTCATCATATTGTTCATCCTGATTAAACTGAGATGACGACATAGTTCTGATCTAGCTAATTCCTACTTTTACCACCAATACTTTAAGACTGACAAAAAAACCCTCAAATATAAGATTTGTCTAGGTTTACTTTAAACCTCAGGATATCATGA